>DTUJ01000135.1 GCA_012964235.1 Fidelibacterota bacterium | reverse complement strand
CAGAACACCCATCTAATCTGGCAGCATCAATCAGCTCTTGAGGAACTGTTTTAAAGAATTGAGTAAAAAGAAAGATCGCCCATGCACTGATCATAAAGGGTGAGAACATCCCCTGAAATGTATTAATCCATCCTAATTCCAACATTAATAAAAAACGTGGTATTAAAAATAAAACTATGGGGAATAACATTTGAAATAAGATAAAATTATTCAATAGGGTTCTCCCGGGAAATATTATTCGGGCTAAAGCATATCCCGTGATGGCACCAAAAAAAACAACCGAAATTGTAGCAATTGAAGATACGACCAAACTGTTGAAAATTGACCTTACAAATGGATTGGTGGAACCGGTTGCTCCCAGTGAAAATAACATACGATAGTGCTCCAAAGTAAACTGAGTGGGGAGAAATCTGTTGTAGATTTCCGCAGGAATCTTGAATGAAGCCAATAACATCCAAACGTATGGGAAAACCATAAAGATTAATCCGAACCCAAGAAAAGCATAAGTTATGACAAGACCTGATAATTCTGATTGTTTCTTATTAATCATATTTTGAATGCTCAATATGATATATCCCTTTCCACCGTCTTCCTGATCACAAATACAAAGGAAAAACTAATTATAGCTACTACTATTGCGAAACTGGATCCATAGCCAGCATGTAGGGCTGTAAAGGTTTGATGATAAATCTGCATAACAAAAGTCTGAGTACTGTCGAGGGGTCCTCCCCCGGTAATCATATATGGTTCGGTAAAAATATTAAAAGATAACATGACTGCAAAAATAAGGATGATCATGAAAGCCGGGTTCAGTAGTGGAACCGTGATCCGCCAGAATTGTGTCCAATTACTTACCCCGTCTATCTCAGCCGATTCGTAGAGAGAGGTAGGAATTGATTGTAGTCCCGCTAAGAAAATCAAACTATAATAGCCCAGGTATTTCCAAACCACAATAATAGCAATCGAAGCCATGGCAATCTTAGGACTGGAGAACCAGGGAATAGTAATTCCCAAATTGCTCAGCCAAATATTGATCAATCCATCTCCGGAGAAAAGAAGGTTAAAAACAATGGAATAGGCGACCCCGGCAGAGACATAAGACATCAGATATCCGGAGGCAAAAAAGGCCTGCAAGAACTTGATCCGCCTCAGCAACAAAGCCACTACCAAGGAACAGATAATTACCATCGGAACGTATACTATCATGAAGAATAGGGTATTCTTGAAAGATATCCAGAATAGGGGATCGTGAATGACTTTCAGGTAATTACTAATCCCGATAAATTCTTTTTCCGGAGAAATAATATTCCATTTTTTAAATGAAATAATCAATCCCCATATAAAGGGATATACCCAAAAAATTATTGTATAAATTATATAAGGTGCCACCAATCCACACCCAACGAATCTATAAATTCTTCTTTCTTGAATTTTGAACGTTTTACTTTTTTTCATAAATATCAGGGACCCGATTTTAAAATTCTCTGAATAGTTTGATTAGCATCTCTGGAAGCTATAGCGGGTGACTTCAATCCGAAAATTATAGGCTGCCATAATTCCCGGTTGAGAATCGTCTGGATTTCCACAGTTTGGGGCGTCAAGACCAATGGCACAGAAAAATCTAAGGCTTCTGCGTATAATTTTATATCCGGATTATCATTAAAATATTCGATGAAGATAGGATTATCGATCAGATCTTCACGAGCAGGGAGAAAATTGGTCAATTCTAACCATAGGGAATCGTGCCCGCCACTAAAATACCACTTCATAAAATCCCACGATTCCCCCTTCTTCCGTGAGGTATTGAACAGAACCATTCCTTTTGACTCAGCCAAGGTATAAACCGGGGCATTTACCGGATAATAATCCGGCACTACCAGAGGAGCAATCACATATTCCAAGTCAGGATACATTCTCTTTGTTCTTGTGATATCTCCGGCGCCCTTTATGGAAGCAAGAAACATCTCCTTTTGAAACCCGTCTTGTATGTCAAAACGGGGGGCATAGCCTTTTTCAAATACATTAAAAAAGAATTCTGTGACGGCTGTTCCGGCTTGATTATCAAAAAGGGCTTCCTTTTCTTTTACGTTTATGTAGGGATCACCAGCCGCTGCAGCTGCATATAATGTTAAATAGTCAAACCATCTTTTATACCACTTGGATGAAATATCAACCGTTAGACCATAAACCTTTTGAGTCGTACATACTTGATCTAACAGGGTAAAAAACTCAGAATACGTCCGGGGAAGTTTAGTGACTTCCAATTTGTCGAGCATTTTTTTATTATACCATATCATTTCTGGATTAACATAAACGGGTACCACATAGACATGGCCATTATAGAACCAGTTATTCCGAATGATATTGGTCATCTTTCGTTTTTCCATAACATCCCAAAAACCCGGCATGGTATCGAGCGCAACCAGGACTT
>DTUJ01000134.1 GCA_012964235.1 Fidelibacterota bacterium | reverse complement strand
ATAAATCTTAAGTTTGCAGAAAAACAGAATCTCAGTCCTGAAGATCACTGGCTGAAATTGATTGTGGTGAAATGATGAGAACTGGTTTCCTGAATCTTCCGTATCTGGCAGGATTTATGCTGTTTATGAACGTAGTTTTTTCTACTGATTATGCCAGTTATTCTGGTGGTTTTTTAAGAATGGGAACAACTGCCCGGTCAATTGCTATGGGAAGCGGATTTACTGCGGAACTGGACCAGGGCTTTACAGCTTATCACAATCCGGCAGGTATTTCATTTGTAACAAAAAGACAGGCGTCAGTTACAAATCATAGCTTACAACTGGATCGTAATTTTTATGTTGCAAGTTTTGAGACGAATTTACCTCCAACAGCTGGGATTGGGATTGCCTGGATCAGGGCTGGAGTGAATCAAATTGACGGCAGGACAGAAGAAGGAGAACATACGGGTTTTTTATCAACAAGTGAGGATGCTTACTTCATCAGTTTTGGACAGAAGTTACGACCGTGGCTTTCCGTGGGGATTAATATTAAACTTCTGCGACTCCAACTTCCCATGAATGAAAGTGGTCTAGTAGGATCAGGGATGGGATTTGATTTAGGAATAATTATTCGTCCATCACCTCCTTTATCCATTGGCTTAGTTATTCAGGATTTGAATTCTAACTATCTTTGGCAGACCAGTGAAGTTTTTGCAGAGCAGGGTCGAATATATAAAGAGCAGTTTCCAGTTATTTATAGGATTGGCACGAATTATCGTTCTAAAAGAATTTATTTTGTGGGAGATTTTGGTGTCATTACGGATTATGAAGATATTTTAGGAATCCCTATTCGGTTTGGCGGAGAATATCAGTATAAAGAAAACTATTTTTTCAGGGCGGGATTTGGTAATTCAAGAGTTTCTTTAGGTGTAGGGATGAAATATATTTTGTTCAATGAAAAAGATTCCTCTATTGATTATGCTTTTGTGACGGAACCTGCACTCAATTTTGCCCATGTATTTACGGTTTCGATTCAATTCTGACTGGTTGAATAGAAATATTGTTTAATTAAATCTATATTCGATGAATAGAATTTTTCATCTGTTAACTGTTTTTATATTTATCCTGAACACTTCCGTTTTTGGAATTGGGACACAGTTTCTTTCTATTCCAAGCACGGCCCTAGAACTTGCAGTGGGCATTAACCCTGTCTTAGATGGAGGGTCTTTTTCTAATCCAGCTTCGCTCATTTTAGACAAACCAAATCCTGATTTATTCTTTTCCCACGGTTCCTGGCTGGCGGGTGTGACCGGATCAACAATTCGTTTTTCAAGAGGATTTACCTATGGAACTGGTGGGTTTCAAATCCGCTATGCTGGGTTAAATGATCTGGAATTTCGAACGAGTACGCCTACTGACAATCCACTAGCAGAGTTTGGAGCTTACGGTGTTTCGTTCGGTGGATTTTACAATCGAATTTTGGGAAACACCCGTTATGGACTGGCTTTGCAGGCAGTCAGCTTTCAAATCTATAATGAATCTTCCAAAGGCTATGCTGTAGACTTTGGATTGGCTCGGACATTTGGAAAAAACTTCACTTTTGGGGCATCACTTTTGAATATGGGTTCCATGTCACTGCTATCGAATAAATCTTCTCGTCTGCCTTTACGTGTTTTGGGTGGTGTTTGCTATCGTTTTTTTCAGAAGGATTGGGGAAACAAAATATTTCTTTCTGCAGAAAACTCTTCTCTGGTTTCAGGAATGATATTTCGTATAGGGAACGAATTCAGTTGGAAACAACTGGTCATTCAGACGGGATCTCAATTTTCCCAGGAAGTTACAACGGTTTCCGGTGGTTTTGGTTTCAGGTTGGGAATCTACCGTTTCCAATACGGTGTGCAGGTTGGCTCCCAGAATCTTGGAATTTCTCAGATGCTGGATATTTCAGTTACGCTCCCATAATTAATGCCGTCAAAACAAAATTCTATTCAGATTTATGTCATTATTGCATTAACTGCAGTCCTCCTTATTCTAGCAGTTCGCCTGTTACTTTTGCACAGGGAATTACAGGAAATGAAAAAGGAATTTGCTCCTGAAGATGTGGAAGAGATTGTAGAGGAAAAATCTATTGCTGGAGAATTAACTATCATTATTGATGATTTTGGGTATAGAAATGATGAAGTCTCTGACGGTTTCTTATCACTTGGAGTAAATTTAACATTTGCAGTTATTCCGGGGCACAAGTATAGCAGATTGTTTGCAAAAAAGGCCTTTGAAAACGGGTATGAAGTGATTGTTCATATGCCCATGGAACCAGCTCCTGGAGAAGAGGAATTTGTTTTGACTGCCAATATGACCAGCCATGAAATTGAGGTTCGGATGGAAAAAGCCCTGGATCATTTACCGCAAGCAGTAGGAATGAATAATCATCAAGGATCAAAAGTAACGGAAAG
>DTUJ01000133.1:11272-11574 GCA_012964235.1 Fidelibacterota bacterium | reverse complement strand
CCACCACAACAATTCAGTTTTCCCTACCACAGTCAGAGATGGTATCAATAATAGTATATGATATAAATGGTAAAGAAATAACCACTCTCATCAATGACAATCTTTCAGTGGGTTATCATTCAGTTACTTGGAACAGTAAACATTCCAGTGGATTATACTTTATCAGAATGGAAAGTGGTGGGTATGTTGAGAGTAAGAAGGTGATGTTGTTGAAGTGAGGTAGATATTGGGAAACATTAAAACTTTCTCCACTCCACTCTAATATTTTTAATTCCATCCATAATTAGTTGATTAAGAAACTC
>DTUJ01000133.1:9648-11262 GCA_012964235.1 Fidelibacterota bacterium | reverse complement strand
AGGACTGCTATATTTTTTAATTTTGTAAAATTCAATATCAAAACTCCGATATTCTTCAAACACCGGTCTATTCAGAAATTCCTCTCTTTTTATTCGTTTCTTAATGATTGAATCAACAGTTGATGGTGATTTTCCAATCTTAAATCCCTTTTCAACCAATCTTTTATGTATTTTTTTGTAACCTAAACTTTGTTTATGGAGTTTGAAAATAACTTTATGTAATTTCTCTCTACCTTTTGACAAAGGAATATGATACGAAGAGGGAACTAATAGATGAGTTTTCGTGTAGAAATCAAAGACAATAATGGGTATAGAACTATCAAATACAAAAGTGTTACGGTAGAGTAGGAATAATAATGAAAAAGATACTAACACCTATAATAATAGTTTCACTATACGGATGGGGTTCTGCCCAGAAATTATCTTTAGAGCGAATACAAAAAGAACAACCAACTGAAAGTACTACTGAAATATTATCACAACTTTCATCTGATGCTTTTGCCGGAAGAGACCCTGGTACAGAAGGTTTCAATTTAGCAGCAAACTACGTTGAATCGTTTCTATCGAAAAATAGAATACTTCCTTTTTTTAACAACAACTATAAAGATTCTGTAGTTGTAAATGGAAAAGCATCATATAATATTGTAGGGTTAATTGGAGAAAGAAACCCTAATAATAAGCATATATTAATCGGAGCTCACCTTGATCATCTCGGAATATCTACTGAAGAAGAAAGAAATGAGGCAGAGAAATCTGATTCCATACTGACTACTTCGCAAATAGCAAGTGATTCAATATATAATGGGGCTAATGATAATGCTAGCGGAGTCACTGCTGTTTTGCAAATAGCCCAACAATTAAGAAAGTATAACTTTGAACAAAATATAATTATCGCTTTATTCACAGGAGAAGAAATTGATTTCATAGGCTCGAGACATTTAGCTGAAAAATTGAAATCAGATAGTGTAAATCTGTCTTTTATGTTGAACTTTGAAATGATAGGAAAAACTCTATCCACGGGAGAGAACCAAGTATTTTTGACAGGTTCTTCGAAATCGAATTGTGCCGAAGAAATGAATAAAATAGTAGATCGTACTTTCGTCAGTTTTTCCCAAGCATATTTAGATTCTGGATTGTTTTATTACTCCGACAATTATCCTTTTTTCGAGGAATTTCAGGTTCCTTGTCATACTATAGTAAGTTTTGACTTCGATAATTATGACCATTATCACAAAGTATCAGATGAAATAATACAACTTGATGTAGAAAATATGAATTCAATAATCCATTCTTCAACTTTTATCATAAGTCAATTACTAAAGAATAATATTGAATTAATCAATCACTAACCCATCCTGCTTTGGTAGCTGGAGGTTGCAGATTTTGTAACAGTTCAGAGTTCACTTTTCTTATTTGATGTTCCTGAAAGACCAAAAAAGAATATGAAAAATGATGATTTTGTGACGATGGTAAACAAGAATATGAAAACCACACAACAAGTAAAGTCGATCAATCACTATTGAATAAACTAAAAAATTGGCTTGGGATCGTTCTGATTGCCGCTGCACCGCTTCTTGCACACCAGAGTTGGTTTAAAAACCGTTCTGTAAAAGA
>DTUJ01000133.1:0-9548 GCA_012964235.1 Fidelibacterota bacterium | reverse complement strand
CAGCTGCACTTCGCATGTATTTACGTGCCCGTGCGTTGCAGTCAGATGAACTTTTTCTAGAGAAAATAGATCAGCGGATAATGAACACCCTGAAAGTGAATATTTCTTTACCAAGGGTTGATGAAATGCTGTCGGTCGAATTTGACCTCCAAAACCGGTCTATTCTGCTGCTGACAAAGGCTTATGGTGCTATTTATGCCGGTCAACCGGATGATGGAGCGCAAACCTTGAGCGGCATCAACATTGATAATCTTCCTGATAGGTATTTTGATTTTTATGAGGAACTTTTGCTGGCAACCTACCGTCCACCAAGGGAAAATATAACAATAGGTGTTGTTCTCCCTCTTACCGGGGAATATCAATCACAAGGGAATCTTTTTCTTGAAGGATTAAAATCTGCCATCCAATCTCAACCAGATGAGTTGCATAATCTCTCATTGATCATTTACGATAATAGGAGCAAAGGAATTGAGACAATTCGATCAGTTAAAGTGCTGGCAAAGAAACAGGAAATCATTGCAATTGTTGGTCCGCTTAATGCTGGTAATGCGCTCATAGCAGCAAACTCACTTTCCGGCTCTATGATTCCATTGTTGATACCCACATCTGTGCAGAATGGATTAGTCACGTTGGGAGAAAATATTTTGCAGTTGAATTCTGACGAAAACACAAGAGGTCGTTTTGCTGCAAGATATGCCGTTCAGAAACTTGGTTTAAAGAATATTGCAGTGCTGGCACCAGCAAACGAAATGGGACATAATCTTGTGGATTCATTTTGTAAGGAATTAGACTTGCTTGGGCAGATACCCGTGAAGTTAGAATGGTATTCCGATTTTCCGGAAGATTTAAGGCGTCAGTTTAAATCTATTAGAAAAACGGCTTGGGATTTAATGCCAAAAGAGAATGAATATTCAGAATTTCTCGGGTTGGAAATTGATAGTCTGGATGCACTGTTTACAATCTCCGTTGATGATTTTTTTGATCTTCCTAAAGATCAGGAGAAAGTATTGAGTTCAAAAGATTCGAGTAAAATTAGTTTGGACACCATCGATGGCATATATCTGCCAATTTCTCCCGATCATCTTTCGTATCTTGCGACACAATTCCCACTTTATAATTTGAATACACAGGTAATTGGTAATGAGGCCTGGCAGAATCTTGAGATATTGAACCAGGAGAATATTGGTCCCCATTTGAGTAAAATGATAGTAATTTCCAACAGGAAAGAATTTGCTCAAAATGAACTCTCTGTCCAGGCGGATTATCTTAATAATAACGAATTCTTTTTCCAGGGATTTGATTGTGTCCAACTGCTGTCGGCAGTCATCAATGAGGATAATCTTGATCGGAAAACAATCCTGGATCGATTGAAATCCATGGATGAGTTCCATGGTATGGAGAGAATATTTTCGTTTTCTGGAGAACCATCTAATCTAAACAAAGCCCTGCAAGTGCTTCAGTATGATCAAAATAATTTTTCTTCACTGGGATTTTTTAAGGGAGATTCTTTGATCACTTCATTTTTCCAAGCTCCCTAACAGGGTTTTCCTGTTAGGTGTGTGTGATTCGTTTTCATTTATTAAGTGTTTCTCCTCAGAATAATTTATTTTAAACCAGAATCTTATAGTTTGCATAATAATTGAGACAATATTCAGATTTTTCACCGTTTTTTCCAAGCCATGATATTAAAGCTGGAATTTCTTTAAAACCTTTTCCGTATTTTCCCCCTGAAGACAGGAAAAGATTAGCCATCTCACTCGAGCTTGATCCAAAGCAGTTAGTAATACCTTCACAGGTACATTCAGATAACGTGACAATCTGCACGAAACCGGGAGTGAAAAAAAACACAGATGGAATTGTGACAAATAAACAGGATCTCGTTTTATCTATTCAGGTCGCTGACTGCATTCCCATCTTCCTGGTTGATCCGGTGGAAAAAGTATTTGGTATAATCCATGCAGGATGGAGAGGAGTTGTCGGGGGAATTATTCAGCGGGGTGTTTATGCCACGATTCAGATTGGATCCGATCCAAAAAATTTAAACGTTCTTTTGGGACCCTCAATCAGACAATGCTGTTTTGAAGTTGGACCGGATGTTGCCCGGCAGTTTGACAGTTCTTATATTACCAGAGGAATTAATGGACGAAGTATGGTCGATCTTCAGAGTATTGTTACATACCAGTTGGAGAAATTGGGTGTAAAAAATAAAAAAATTGTTGATTTGAAAGAATGCACATGTTGTCAGGAAAAACGATATCACTCCTTTCGCAGGGACGGGAAAGATGCTGGGAGAATGATAGCGATTCTTGGTTGGAATTACTAGTGTTTTTGTTATTTCATTGTGGTAGCTAATAAATTCTATCTCATTATTCTATCATTTTGACAATATTTGACGCGATTTTATTAGGTTCACTTCAGGGATTGACGGAATTCCTTCCCATTAGCAGTTCAGGGCACCTTGTCTTGGGGCAAACCTTCCTGGGAATTGAACAACCGGGGAATGAATTTGAAATTTTAGTGCATATAGGAACGCTTGCCAGTATCCTGGTTATTTTCTTTCAGGATATTAAATCTATCATACAGAGTATTTCGGAAAGGGAAACACAGCGTTTTGTGTTGTTTTTATTTATCGGGACTCTCCCGGCGGTGCTCATAGGATTAGGATTCAAAGATTTCCTGGGAGGATTGTTTGAAAATCCGAAAGCCGTCAGCGGAGCATTATTGTTTACAGGGATGGTCTTATTCACCTCAGTTTTTTCCAATGAGAAGGCAGGTAGCCGGACCTACTTGCAGGGCCTGTTAATTGGATGTGCCCAGGCTATCGCCATTATTCCCGGTATTTCTCGTTCCGGCATGACAATTTGTACGGGTCTGTTTCTGGGTTTGAGACCACATGAAGCTGCCCGGATATCATTTTTGTTGGCCATTCCGGCTATCAGTGGTGCTGGTTTATTAACAGCCCTTGATATGTCAACAGGTTCAAGCTTGTCGATGGGTGCAGTACTGGGCGGTTTTCTCAGTTCTTTTATCGTCGGAGTTCTGGCGCTGAAATGGCTCCTTGGATGGCTTGAAAAAGGTCAACTTCATTGGTTTGGATTTTACTGTTTTATATTTGGAACTCTAACACTAATATTTTAACCTATGAGTTTGACAGGAATTATTTTCATTTTGTACCTCCTTTTCCTCTTGGGAGTGGGAGTTTGGACCTTTCGTATGAATAAGACTCAGGAAGATTATCTCCTGGCTGGAAGGAAACTGGGTCCATGGGTTACGGCTTTTTCTGAGAGGGCATCCGGGGAATCGGCCTGGCTATTACTGGCTCTCCCAGGTGCAGCTATCTCGGTGGGATTGGGAGAATCCTGGGCTGTTATTGGTATCATTCTTGGGATAATTTCTTCCTGGTTTTTGATCGCGAAGCGACTTCGCGAAGAAACAAAAAAATATGATGTCCTGACCATCCCTGAATATTTACATCGTCGTTTTCAGGATCACACAAACATTATTCGACTGTTTTCTGCACTGATCATATCGTTTTTCTTCGCTTTTTATGTTTCTGCACAATTTCATGCTTCGGGCAAGGTACTGCATACTTTATTCAATATACCTCATTTTTATGGGATTACCATTGGTGCCGCAGTGATTATCATTTATACGCTTATGGGTGGATTTTTGGCTGTTGCCTGGACAGATCTGCTTCAAGGCATCCTCATGTTTTGTACCTTAGTAATTCTGCCGTTAGTGGGCTTTATTGAGCTCCAAACAGCGCAGCAAACTCTCGGTGAGAGTCTTTTACAGGCTGGAGACACTAATGCATCCTTCACAATGGGAAAACAGGGATTTGCTGCTTTAACTGTTGTTCTGGGTGGATTGAGCTGGGGGTTTGGTTATCTTGGGCAGCCTCATTTGTTGATTCGATATATGGCTATCAGAGATCCCGATGATGTAAAACGGGCACGGACTATTGCCATACTTTGGGCCATTCCCGGGATTACCGGGGCTTTCCTGATCGGTTTAGTGGCACTCAATTATTTTGGGCCTGATTATTTTAAAACCGTTGATGTAGAACAGGCCATGCCATTGCTGGCAACGAAACTACTTCCTCCTTTTATTGCAGGTCTATTTATTTCTGGTGCTGTAGCAGCAATGATGTCAACTGCGGATTCACAACTGCTGGTGTCCACATCGGCCATTACAGAGGATTTTATACACCAGTTTCTTGGCAAAGAACTTTCAAACAAATTACTGGTTAGATTGAGTCGAATTACAATTGTAATTCTGGGGCTTTTTGCGTTTGGTCTCGCTATAATGTCACAGATCCAGGGGAGAAATATATTCGGGGTGGTCAGCTATGCCTGGAGTGGCCTCGGTTCGGCCTTTGGCCCGGTGCTGGTCCTTACCCTATGGTGGAAAAAAATAACGCGTCAAGGCGTAATAGCCGGCCTGTTGTCCGGTTTTTTAAGTACCGTCATTTGGGCAAATGTATCGGCCTTGCAGGCGATTATCACCGAAAGATTAGCTAGTTTTGTCATTGCATTTATTGCTGTGATTGTTGTTAGCTTGTTTTATAAGCGAACAAATCATGCCTAAGAACCTGAAACAGCTCCGGTCGGTTGTAATGGAGGTTGAGAAGGGTCAAATACAACCGGTTTACCTCTTTCAGGGAGATGACCAGTATCTGCAAAAATTTGTAGTGGAGAAAATCGAATCTGCATTATTTCCAGAAGGAATGAGTGAAAAGATTATTCTGGAACCCAATGAAATGAGTGGGAATGAAATCATCGAAAAACTTTATGCTGCTGATTTATTTTCCAGTAAAAAGATTTTTGTTCTGAGAAATCCACAAAATATTCAAACCAGCTATCGAAAAATTATCTTCAGGTACTGTGAAAAACCTATTCAATTAAATTGTCTAGTGATTATCCTTGAAGATTTTGATCAAAGGAAAGCAATTGTTAAAGAATTGATAAAACGGATTGATCCCATAGACGTCCGAAGTCCCTTCGAAAACAAAATGGGCGGTTGGGTGAGATATTTTTTTAAAGAGAAAGGAATTGCAGCAGATTCGAATGTGGTGGAAGAGATTTTGAAAATTGCTGGAGATTCATTGTATCATTTGGCAAATGAGATTGATAAAATTGCTATTTACTTAAAGGATGGAGAAGAATTAACCTTGGATCATGTATACCGTTTTTCCGGATGGAAACGGGATTACAAGCGTTGGGAGTTTTTGCTTGCTGTAGGAAATAGAAACCTGCAAAAAGCGATAAAAACCGGACAATCTCTCATTTCTCAAAATGAAACGTTTTTATCTTTAATGTATTCTCTTACGAGTCTTTTTCAAGAACTTTTATTTATTAAAGTTTCTAAAGGAACTTTTTCCCAATCGGCTGGTTATATTCCATTATCGCCGGTAATAAAAAAGAAATTACCTCAGCTGGCCAGACAATTTTCAAGAGAAAAAGTTGAAAAAGCATTAGCGTTACTTGGTAAAATCGATGAACGGATTAAAACAACAAAAGTCTCTGATGAATCAGAACTTATCCAATTTTTATTCAATGTCATTCCAAAAGATGGCTAATCAGTTTCAATTCACCGATGAAGAGCTGATGGCTCGATTTCAAAGCGGAGATGAAAACGCTTACAATGAACTTGTTTTTCGTTACCGTGACCGTTTAATAAATTTTATATATAGATTTGTGAATGATATGGAACAGGCCGAAGATATTGTGCAGGATACTCTTACAAAAGTTTTTACTCACCGGCATTATTACAAGGAGATAGCGAAAGTGTCCACATGGATTTATACTATTGCAGGTAATTATGCTAAAACCGAGTTGAGGAAACGGAAACGGCGGAAAATTACTCAACTGAGCCACATGGGTAAAGAGGACAAAGTATATGAGATTCCAGACACGGAACAAGAGCCCGATATTGGTGTTCATGTCCAATTTTCAGAACAAAAAATTCAGAATGCGCTCCAATCATTACCATCTCATTTTAGGAGTCCTATCATTTTGCGAGATATTCAGGAACTTTCCTATGAAGACATTAGTAAAATACTTGACGTTCCTTTAGGGACCGTAAAGTCGCGTATTAATCGTGCACGTCAGCAATTGAAAAGTAAATTGAAGGAATAATATTAACATAAATGAGGAGTACACTATATCGATGGATCGTTATCAGTTTGAAGATTGTTTATCCGATTATATAGAGAATAACTTAGGCCCTTCGAAACGGAAAGAATTCGAAGAGTACTTAAAAGCTCATTCCAGTGGGGAAGAATTGGTTGATTCCGTCTGTGAACTTATGGATTCAATGAAATCCATGTCGGAAATTAAAGCTTCTCCCGATTTCATGGGTAAACTTCAACAGAGGATTGAAGCAGAGAAAAATCGTCTTTTACTACAATCCCCAGAGAAAAGGACCTACTTGGGATTTGCACCTTTCCATTTGGGAATTATGGTTGTGGTACTTGTTGGTCTTATTTTCGTTGGAATGGAATTATTGCCGACGAATGGGATAAAAATACCAACAGCTCAACCAAATATTGAGCTAAGTTTTCCCCAAGACTTACCTGTCCCCGTTCCTCCTGATATTAAAAAGGATGAAATGGTTACATTGGAACAGGATTCAAGTGCAATTAAAGATCAGGATACGAAAGCACCATTCGATCTGGATAAAAGAGGTGCTACTTTTGTAAAAGATCAAAAATAATTAAAAACAATCTGATTTTTTTATCCCTGCTGTTTACGTAAGTTTTATAGTAGGGATTTTTTTCTGGAATGAATTTTCAAAATAAATCTACAGCAATTCTTCTGTCTGCTGTGACAGTTTTCATTTTAAGTATAGTTATTTCCCCTGAAGAGGGGGGATATTATCTCCACTTTTTTAGAGGATTAGTTTTAATCTGTGTTATTTGGGCTTTCATTTTGTTTATTACTTCGCAAAAGAAAAATTATTCTGGGAAATTGATGGGCGATGAACTGAAACAAGTTGATTCACAAAAGAATTCTGAGAGTGATAATGAACTTCAGGATCGTTATAAATATTTGCTTCATTCAATCTTTAATACAATTCGTTCAATAAATCCGGACTACCAGGGAGCAGCTTATATCATTGATCATGACAAGAATGGGTTTGCACTCCAAAGTGCCACTTCCAACGAATTTTCAGGATTTGTTCCTCATGATCAGGAGATATTGACGACAATTCTTAAGCAAAAGGAAGTACAGGTTTTTCGATATAACAAGAACCGTGATGGTTGGACACAATTGTTTTCTGAGAAAACTTGGAGAGGCAGTGAATGTATATTGGGGATACGGATAGTCAATAAGGATGTTTCAGTTGGGTGTCTTTTAATGACTGTTGATCATTTCAGCAAAACGCAGGAAAGGGATCGTGAAATTTTATTTAATCTTGGGGATTTACTTTCTCTGGGAATTGCAAAGATCGAAAAAATTGAAGAGTTATTAGCTGATAATAGTTATCAAGACCGGATTTTTGATCTTTTTAATACAGTAGATATTTTTTCAGATGAGGAAGTTTTATATGATTCCATTCAAACCTTATGTCATTCGCTTTTTTCATATGATAAATTCACAATTGCAATGGTAGATTCATCTAACAATTTACCTATTGTCAAATTGGTAGATGGAATCAAGGAAGATGTCGATACAGGTGATACCTTTTCTTTGGATTTTTCCCTACAAGGAAAGGTAATAAAAGATGGCATCATAATTCGTTCACGATATTGGGAAAATGATTATCCTGAAATGGGAAGATTTAGAAAAGATGAAGATTTCAACATAAATTTTTCTGCAGTTTTAATTGTTCCAATCTTAATGAAAGGAATATCAATCGGTAGCATAGCACTTGAACGATTAACATCCCGATCTTATAGTAGTTCGGATGAGAGGCTCATGGAACATTTAGCATTTACAGTAGGTCATTTTTTATCATGGCAGGAAGGATATCGTAAAATGTATGAAAGTGCTATCCACGATGGGTTGACGGGATTATTGAACCACCGCGCATTTATGAATAGATTTGAAGATGAAGTGAGACGTGCTATTCGTTTCCAGCAGAAACATGTTCTGGTTGTACTCGATTTGGATAAATTTAAACGGATTAATGATACTCATGGACACCTTTATGGAGATTATGTTATCAAACAGGTTGGCAAGATTCTACAAAATAGCGTCAGAAATATTGATGTTGTGGCCCGGTACGGCGGTGAAGAATTTATGATTATATTGGTAGATACCGACCAAACACATTCTTTAGTAGTTACTCAGCGAATTGTTAATAATATTGAAAAATTCAAATTCAGTGTGGACGGGATTGATGAAAAAATGACAATTAGTGCGGGAATGGCTGAATTTCCAAAGGACTCAGATAATATCAAAATGCTGATTGAAAAAGCAGACAAAGCAATGTATAAAGCAAAGAAACTGGGTGGGAATAAGGTCGCAGTTTGTGCGTAATTATGGGGAATTATTTTACTTTTTTTAAAACTGATATGATACCAATTTTTATTGTTACTGAAAAAAAAATAATGGGATTTAGTAGGCTTGAATAGTGTGATCCGTATGTATCAAAATTTGATTTTATTTTTTTTGATTTTGCTTGGATTATCCTGTCATTCAGATTCACAAGTTTCTCCCTCAGATTTACCACCAATCGATCAGACAAAAGAAGAAACTACTGTCAATCCTGAAGCTCTCCAGCATTTTATGGATGGACAGTTTTATATGAGTCAAGGAAATTATTCTATGGCAGTGATTGAGTTTCAGGAAGCACTGAGGCTTGATCCGGATGTTAGTACAATCCATATTTCCCTTGGAGAATGTTTTTGGGCACTTGAAAAATCGGATCGTGCTGTTTTTCACCTTGAGAGAGCAATATATTTAAATCCGGACGATACCGAAGCAAGAAACATTCTAGCTCATCAATTTATCAATCGTCAAATGTTTGACAGAGCTAAGGAACAATATGAGATTTTGGCTGAATCTGATCCAGAAAATGTGGAAAATATAATAGTTCTTGCAGAGTTGGCTAAATTGCAACATCAGTTTGAGGAAGCAATTCATTATTACCAAAAAGCATTTGATTTAGATCCTCATAGGATTGAGTCTCTTAAAAAAGCAGGAGAAATAGCCTTGAAAATCAAACGATTTGATTTGGCACAGTTTATTATAAAACGGATGACTCTGGAAGACAAATCCAACATCCAATACCTTGAAAACTATGCGGATATTGCTATCATGAATGGTGATAAAAAAGAGGGAATAAAGGCACTGAAACAAATTGTTGATTTGGAAGGACCATCAGCGGGTGTACTCAATCAAATTGGTTTATTGTATTACGAAATTAATCATCCTGATTCAGCATTAAAAGTATTCAGTCAGGTGTACGAGTTGGATAGTTTGAATATTTTAGCTCTTCACTTGCTATCACAGATCAACAGGGAAGAAGAACATATAGAGAAAGCCCGATATTTTGCAGATCAAATGATCTATTTTCATCCTGGTGAACCCAGAGGTTATATA
>DTUJ01000132.1 GCA_012964235.1 Fidelibacterota bacterium | reverse complement strand
CAAGTAATGAAGAATTATCTATTGTCCCGTTTGATGAAAAATTTATTATGGGAGGCAATGGAATACCCTATGGAAATATGCTCCGCGGGTATCCCGATAATTCTATTGGTCCACTGACAACAAGCGGTCGTCCTATTGGAGGAAGTGCAATGATAAAGTTTACGTCAGAATTTCGCATTCCCTTTTCTGAAAATCCTGTTGTATATGGCTTGGTATTTGGTGAGATGGGCAATGTGTGGGACACACTAGATATGACCGAACCATTTGGACTTACCAGAACAGGGCCGCTATCGTTAAAACGTAGTGCAGGTGTTGGTTTTCGTTTCTTTATGCCAATGCTTGGTATGCTTGGATTTGATATGGGATATGGATTTGATGATATAACAGGGATAGGTAAGCCTCAAGGCTGGACCTATACAATAACCTTTGGTCAACCCTTTTAACTTTAAAGGAGGTAATGTGTTTAAAAAATTAAACTCATCGATAGTGTTAGCGTCTTTAATTCTTCTGCCGGTTTTTGTTAAGGGAGAAGTAAAAGTTGGTTTTGTTCAATCTGACCGTATTCGGATGGAATATGAGGATTTCAAAGAAGCTGAGTCTCAATTACAACTTGAATTTCAGAAGGTACAATTTGAGTATCAGGAAATGCTATCGCAGTTAGACAGTTTAAAAGAAACCTATGAAACTCAACGATTGATGAGCTCGCCGGAGTGGCGAAGGGAAAAAGAGCAAGAAATCTCAGAATCTGAAAGCAGGATTCAGACCTTCCAAGCAATAAAAGTTGGGCCTGAAGGTGAGCTATACAAACGCCAAACTCAAATGGAATATGAGTTGTTATCAAAGGTAAAAAAAGCAGTTGATAATGTTGCCATATCAAAGGGTTTTGATTTCATATTTGATGGATCTGTTTCTCTTCTTTATGGGAAAGCTACTTTTGATGTCACTGATGATGTTTTGCATGAATTAAGGAAATAGTCTAATAAAGTGACAGAAAAAAGACGGTGGACGTTGGTGAGTAAATTAATAACCTTTTTATTCATTAATAACATTGCCTGCCTTGGGTGAACTGGCTGATTTGGTTTCTGGAACGATTTCTGGAAATTCGAATATAAAGATTGATGGTGTTTCTGAGATTCAAAACGGAAAATCAGGAACCATCACTTTTTTTGATAATCCCAGATACAGGGAATATATTTCAGAAACAAAAGCATCTGCCATAGTGGTTTCAAACGAAGCCTTTTTAAATGGGAAAAACGGAATCGTTGTTAATAACCCTCAACTCGCTATCGCAAAGATTTTATCTTTTTTTCAGGAGAAACCGGATAATTTAACAGGGGTTCATCCTACTGCCATTATTCATAAATCAGCAGAGATAGGCGAGGAAGTTACTATAGGTGCCTTTGCAGTGATAGATTCGAAGGTAAAAATTGGAGATAGATGTATTATAGGGCACCACGCTTCGATTGGAAGTAAATCACAAATTGGTGAAGATGGCCTACTATATCCTTATGTGAATATTTATCAGGATTGTGTCGTTGGTTGTAACGTGATTATACATAGCGGTACTGTAATTGGCAGTGATGGTTTTGGTTTTGTAACAGAAAAAGATGTTCATTATAAAATACCCCAGAATGGTCGTGTTATTATTGGTCAGGATGTAGAAATTGGAGCAAATTGTGCTATTGACAGGGGCACCATAGGGGAAACAAAAATAGGGGATAATACGAAAATGGACAATCTTGTTCATATTGCTCATAACGTAAAAATCGGTAAAGGGTGTCTTATTACTGCTGGCGTAGGAATTGCCGGAAGCGTCGAGGTTGGTGATTACTGTATTTTTGCTGGTCACTCTTCGGTTGCACCCCATTTGAAACTGGGTTCACGAACAGTTCTTGCCGCAAACGCAGGTGCGACGAAATCTCTCGCCGGAGGAAAGGTTTATGCAGGAATGCCAGCGAGGGAAATAAAAGAACAGAACAAGCGGGATGCAGTTTTAACAGAAATAAATATTCTTAAAAAACGTGTAGAAAAATTAGGGAAAAAAGTACCAAATTGATATCATTATGAAAAGGAAGCAACAAACAATATCCCGTCCTGCCTCCTGCACTGGAATTGGACTCCATACCGGGGTTGAGTGTACCATTACCTTTAAACCTGCACCAGAAGATTATGGGATACGTTTTATTCGGACTGATATTAAAAATTGTCCTGAGATCAAAGCAGACATTGATCATGTAGTAGATATCTCCCGTGGAACAACCATAGAGGAGAAAAAAGTGAGAATTAATACAGTTGAACATGCTCTTGCCGCGGTGAGTGGATTACGGATTGACAATGTGTTGATAGAATTAACCAGCAAAGAACCCCCAGTGATGGACGGGAGCGCAAAAGATTTTGTGGAAGTGCTTTTGACCAGTGGGATTGTCAGTCAAGAGCATGAGCGGAATGTCTTGGAAATTCGACGGGCTGTAAACTATACCGATCCCTACCGTGATATCGATATTCATGTTATTCCTTCCGATCGTTTCCGCGTGACCTTTATGGTAGAATATCCCCTTCCTTCTTTGGGGACTCAGTATGAAGCTATTTATAATATGGCCGAAGATTTTGCTGTAGAGGTAGCACCAGCACGTACCTTTTGTTTTCTTAGTGAAGTAGAGATGCTCAAAGAAAATGGATTGATTAAGGGAGGCTCCCTTGACAATGCGGTTGTTTTGATTGACAAACGTCTCGATCGCTCTGAGATTAATCGCTTACGAGATCTCTTTGATATTGAAGAAAATATTATTACTGGAGCCAATGGGATTTTGAATGGGAAAATACTTCGTTTTCGAAATGAGCCCGTTCGACACAAAACTTTGGATTTGATTGGTGATTTAGCTTTATTAGGTATCCCGATTAAGGGACATGTTACTGCAGCAAGAGCTGGTCATGCGAGTAATGTAGAATTTGTTAAAACATTAAAACGGGAATATTCTCAAGAATTGAAAGACTTGAGTTATAATTAAATAATGGGAGAATTAAAAAAGAAAACGCATTTCGAAATTCAAGATATTATCAAAATTTTACCCCACCGTTATCCTTTTATTTTAATTGATCGAATTGATGAAATAATTCCAGGAAAATCTTTGATAGCGATTAAAAATGTAACGGTAAATGAACCATTTTTTCAGGGTCATTTTCCATCCCAGCCTGTAATGCCAGGGGTTCTCACTCTGGAAAGCATGTCTCAGGCAGGAGCGTTTTTAGTACTTAGTTATGTAAAAGATCCACTAAAAAAAAATATGTTTTTTTCAGGTGCTGATAATGTTCGATTTCGCAAACTAATCGTTCCGGGAAATCAGCTATATATTCACATGAGTCTGGTTAAACAGAAACTAAATATTTGTAAGTTTGATGGTAAATGTTACGTGGATAATAATTTAGTCGCAGAAGCTAAGTTGACTGCAAATATTGTAGACCGAGCTGGAAATTAAATATTTCAACGGAGATACACCCAACTGCCCTAGTTAGTAAAAAAGCTGAATTAGGGGAAAGAGTTTCCATGGGTCCTTATTCTATTATTGAAAGTGATGTAAAGGTAGGAAGTGGGACATCAGTTGGAAATTTTACCACTATAATGCCAGGAACTACAATTGGGGAAAATTGTCAGATTTTTCATAATTGTACAATTGGTGAAATCCCTCAGGATCTTAAATATGCCGGCGAAAAGACATTTGTACAGATTGGGGACAATGTAACAATTCGTGAATCCGTAACAATCAACAAGGGAACTGCCGCCCACGGAACTACAGAAATAGGAAGTAATGTACTTTTGATGGGTTATGTTCATGTTGCACATGATTGTATTATTGGGAATAATGTTATCTTTGCAAATCTTGTAACACTTGGTGGGCATGTTGAAGTGAATGAATGGGCTTCGATAGGAGGTGGAGTTTTAATCCATCAGTTTTGTAAAGTTGGTTCTCATGTGTTTGTTGGGGGTGGATATAGAATTGTACAGGATGTTCCACCTTTTATCCGCGCAGCAAAAGATCCATTAGAATACTCTGGTATTAATAGTATAGGTTTACAGAGAAGGGGATTTTCTCAGAAAGAAAGAAACACCATTAAAAAATTCTATCGGTATTACTTCCGTTCAGAACTTACCCGAACAGCAGCTTTGGAAAAAGCGGAACATGAGTTTTCAAGTGATCCTAATATTAAAAAAATTCTTGAGTTCATTTATTCCAGTGAACGAGGGATTATTTAATATAACTGAGAAGACACTTGATTGATGAACCGGTTTATTTTTTTTATTTTTTGTTTTAGTTTTTCTCACGCTCAGTGGATTTCTCCTAATCTTGATTCAGCCAATGAAACAGATCAAGTCAAAACATTTCTAACTGGTGTTTCACTCGGTTTTGGTCATCATACCAGGGCAATTCAAACTGAACAACAACGGTTGGTTGCAGGAGTGTCATTTATTTATGTTAAGAACCTGAACAAATCGACGTTTACTGATAATCATCTTGGTGGAATACCAATTCTTTACGGGAGAATCCTAATATCAAATAACTTATTTTTTCAAGGGAAACTTAGCGGATTTACTTCAGGAGGTGATATTAGCCAACAAATCGGCTGGGGATTTATCTTAAATCTTTCGGATATTAATAATCACTCAGCGTGGAAATTATCAACCAATTTTGCTCATGTTAAGAGTCCGGGGAATTTAAACCTTCGTGGTCTGGATGTCTTTCTTTCCAAAGAATGGGAAATCGGAAATATTTGGTGGTATTTAGGATTAGGAAAGAATTACTACAAAACCCGTGTTTATTCAAATAATGATAGTATCCCTTCAGTGTTAGAGAGAGAAAATAATTATATTCAAATTGGGACTCAGCTTCGGTCATCATCTTTTGTTTTTGTTCCACAACTTAAATTTCATCCGGAAATTGTTCAGATATCCGTTGATGTTATAAGGGGTTTTCATTAATGGCAAAGCGAATTTCGATATTGGGATCAACAGGCTCGATCGGGAGAAACACGCTCAATGTAATTGATAGTCTGCATGGGGAAATAGAAGTGATATACATTACAGCAAGAAAGAATGCAGACGTACTTGTTCAGCAGGCATTGAAGTATAGACCTTCTGCTGTTGGGGTTATTGATAAAGAAGCAGCAAAAATTGTTGAAAACAGGTTAGCTGGGGAAAAAATAAACGTTCTAGCTGGTAGATTAGGATTGTTAGATATAGCTGCAAGGGATGATGTTGATATAATGTTTAACGGCTTGGTAGGTTCTTCGGGAATGGAACCAACTTTATCAGCTTTGCACGCAGGAGTAGATGTTGCGCTTAGCAATAAAGAAAGTTTAGTGATGGCGGGTGATTTGATCAACAGGGAAAAGTTAAAAACAGGGACAACCTTATTTCCCGTAGACAGCGAACATTCAGCTATATGGCAGTGTTTGGTGGGTGAAAATTTAGAGGATGTACGTAGGATAATTCTGACGGGCAGTGGTGGACCATTCCGCACAAGAGAGCTAAACACATTCTCTGATGTAACTGTGGAAGAAGCTTTAAATCACCCAAACTGGGACATGGGGGATAAAATTACAATAGATTCCGCCACAATGATGAACAAGGGACTGGAAGTCATTGAAGCCCATTGGCTTTTTGGTTTGGAAGCAAAGCAGATTGATATTGTCGTGCATCCTCAGTCCATTATTCATTCTATGGTAGAGTTTAATGATAGTTCTGTAAAGGCACAAATGGGTGTACCAGATATGAAGGTACCGATTCAATACGTATTGACTTATCCAAAACATGCTCAAGCAACATGGGAGCAACTTGACTTAGTAAAAGTTGGTCAACTAACGTTTGAAGAAAAGGATCTAAAACGATTTCCGTGTATAGGGCTGGCATATGATGCTCTACGTGCAGGCGGTACAACCACGGCTGTTCTGAATGTTGCAAATGATAACGCAGTTTACAATTTCTTGGATGGTAAAATTAAATTTACCGATATTCCTCGAATCATAGAAAAAGCCTGTGAAGACCATGAGTGGATCGAGTCTCCA
The DNA here is from genome assembly GCA_012964235.1 of Fidelibacterota bacterium. Classification (GTDB taxonomy): domain Bacteria; phylum Fidelibacterota; class Marinisomatia; order Marinisomatales; family UBA8229; genus UBA8229. The sequence goes on along the minus strand of DTUJ01000132.1, from coordinate 5,589 downwards.
AATTTGGAAGATTTGTTAAACTTGGAACTTTGGACGACAGAATTTGTAAAAAATGCTGTATAATAAATTTGACAGGAGAATTATTGTATGACCACAATTGGGGCATTTATAATAGTGTTGGGAGTTATTGTGATGGTACATGAGCTGGGTCATTTTTTTGCAGCTCGATCCGTAGGTGTCCGCGTGGTGCGCTTCTCCATTGGATTTCCACCGCGGTTTATAACAATTACTTCTGTGCCAGGCGGTTTTGAGTTCAGATTGTTTTTTTATCGTAAGGATCAAAAAGGTAAAATTGCCTGGGGTCAGGTCAAGAGTTGGCTGATAAACAAACCTGGGCAAGAAGGTAGCGGGACAGAATATTGTTTAGCTATCATTCCATTAGGTGGATATGTAAAGATGGCCGGTATGATCGATGAAAGTTTGGATGGAACGATAGAATATAAACCAGATGAGCTTATGAGCAAGCCCGTGTGGGCCCAGATCTGGGTAATGAGTGCTGGGGTTATTATGAATATTCTTCTCGCATTTATTATTTTTACCGGTGTGGCTTGGAACCACGGGACACCGGTAGCCAGCAATGAACCTGTAATCCACACTTTAGTTGATAATATGCCAGCAAAAGCCGAAGGATTATTACCAGGCGACAGAATAGTATCTATTAACAAAGTTCCCATCTCTACATGGAATGAATTATCCCAAACTATTCATGCAATACCAAACACACCCATTACGCTTGCTTTTCAAAGGGATGATATTGAATATCAAAAGTCATTGACTACGAATTTCCAGATTCAGCATGTTGATGGCAGGTTGGATACGCTTGGTGCAATTGGTATTAGGCCGAAAATTATCTTTCAACCAATAGGATTTTTTGAAGCAACGCAAATGGGTGTTGTTTCAACCATAAGAGGTTTTGGCTTAATTGTTTTATCGATCAAGATGCTTGTATCCGGAGAGGCATCTGTTAGTGATTTAGGTGGACCAATTTTGATTGCTCAATTAGCTGGAGAATGGGCCCGCGCAGGCTGGATGTCATTGTTGACATTTATGGCTCTCATAAGCTGTAACCTTGCCTTTATTAATTTCCTGCCTATTCCAGGATTGGATGGAGGTCACGTTTTTATCCTTCTTGCAGAATCATTGTTACGCCGCAAGTTTACTATTAAGACCCGAATGGTCATCCAACAGATTGGTATGGCCTTGTTACTATTACTAATGGTTACCGTCATGATTAATGATATCGTCCGGCTTTTTACAAATTAAAGGTCTTTAATTTCATAACCATGGTACCATATTTTATTTTTAATATAATTTGAACTGGTATTTTATATGCATCATTACTGAACCATATTGTCATATCTCCCTCATTTTTCAGGAGCGTTTTTCCTTCTCTGAATGGTCTGACTGCCACACAATCAAAGGTCCCAGCTGGAACCGAAATCAGTTCTTTCGATGTTATAATCATCTGAAATTCTGTCAAGGATTTATTATCAAATACAGTTAAACTCATTGTTTCTTCGGGGATTAATTCAAGCGTCCGGAAATAATAAAACAGTGAATAGGGATCGTATAACCTGCTTTGTATTGGAATTGTATCTTTATTTACAATTGCTATTGAGTGATCATACATAATTTGAGTGTGAGAAGTGAATCTGTAGTTTCCTTGTTGTAGGTTTTTTGCCTGTTTATGAGTGAAAAATTCTTTTTCGTCCAACCACGAATCAACATTATCTCTAATTTTATAAATCTTATCTGCTATTGGGCCAGTCTGAGCTTCATATCTCACATGATATGCAGGGAGGTTATTTACAGTGTCAATTGATACGACTGTTAAAAACGCTTTCCCAGCAGGGATAAAATTAAATTTAGCTGAGTATTCTAATCTCTCGCCAACGCTGAACGGTAATTTTTCAGCCAGGGCATAGTGATAAAAAACCCCTACTATTATAATGAGGGAATTAATTTTATTTAATGGCTTCATTTTCTGATTATTTCAAAATGTGTTTCTTCCAGTTTTATTACTTTTGAGCCTTTTGATGATGGAAGATCACCAGCATCGATCAGTAAATCAAAAGAAGATCCAAATAATTCCATAATATCATCAACCTTGTTTAATGGTGGCATACCACTATGGTTTACACTTGTCGTTGTAATCGGTTTGCCGAGTTGACTTACTAAATCGATTCCAAAATTATGATTTGGGATTCGAAGCCCTATTGTATTGTCTTGTCCGGAGATTATTGGATGAACAAAACCTGTTTTTAATGGAACAATTACTGTGTTGGAACCCTGTAATTTTTCAGCAACCATTTTTTTTTGTTTGGGAGATAGTTTTGAAATAGCAAACGCCATTTCCAAATTGTTGATCAAGACACTTATTGGCCCTGTCCTCTTTTTAATGTGATTTAAATTATTAATAGCCTTTTCATTGGTAGCATCTACGCCAAAGCCGTAAAGTGTATCTGTCGGATAAACAATGGTACCTCCGTTTTGGACAATTATTTTTGCTTCCTGAATAGCGTTTGGATTCGAAACCAAAATTCGGTTTGCAGAATAATTATTGTCCATTATTCTGAATTGATTTAGTTTTCCAACGTTGGTGCCACCAAAAATATTGCTCGGGGGATTGTTTTATTATTTTTTCGAGAATTGTACTGTACCGTTGTGTTATATCCTTAACTGTATCATTAGGTTCTGAAATAACTTTTTCACAGTTTATTTCATACTTATTTGATGATTGCCAAGTGCAAGTAATAAATACCATTGGGGCGCCAGTGTTTTTGTGAAAATGAGCAGCACCTTTTGGTGTTGATGCCTGTTGATTCAAAAAGTTGACAAATATCCCCCGGTTCTTTGCGTCTTGGTCACTCACGAGACCAAGCATCTTTCCTTCTGATAAGACCTGGTACATTTTTTCAATAGGTTCTTTCCGAAAGATATGACCAAAACCGCTCATCTCCCGCTGTTCTCTGGAAAACTGATCCGCTCCAAGGTTCCGCTGACGATGAGCCACCCCAATAATGGGATAACCATTGTAGCCAAGCCAAGCAGATAGTAGTTCGAAAGCACCAAAATGCCCGGTTATTATAATGACACCTTTCCCTTGTTTTATTGCCCTGTCTAAATATTTTTTACCCTTGATAGAAATGGATTTTGAAAAGAAAGAAGAAGGAAAGGAAAAAAACTGGATAAAATTGTGCATAAAATATTGATAACATTTTTTTAAAACATTTAGTTTCCATTGTGATGACCTTTTGGGAAATGAACGGGCTATGTTACTTGCAGCTACATGTTTTCGGATAGGGATACAGTGGAAAAAAAAGCCGGATAATTTTTGGGAGAATATTTGGTTTCGATAATGAGATCTGGTCTGGAGCCATTTCGAAAAACATCTTAATAATTTGTAGGTAAGCTTGTGGGTTAATTTCATGAAATACAGAAATGTACTATTTAGTGAATCAGTGAAATCTAACATAAATTATTTATGTTCAAGTATATTTTTAGCCCCCGGAACATTTGCACCCCTTACAGAGTTCTATGTAAACTTATAGTCATGAAAAAACCTTTAATCCTCCTGTTTGTTTTCGTTTTTTGTAGGTTAGTTGCCTCTCAATCAATTGTTTACAAAATTCCTATTCAGGGGACAATTGATTTAGGTCTTCCCCCGTTTATTGAAAGAATTATTCAAAATGCTGAAGAAGAGAATGCAGATGCAATTATTTTTGATATTGACACATTTGGTGGAAGGGTTGATGCTGCGACTCAAATAAAGGATGCGATTCTTTCAAGTAATGTTTTAACAGTCGCTTTTATCAACCGCCGTGCGATTTCTGCAGGTGCATTGATATCACTCTCTTGTGAAAAAATATATATGACCGGGGGAGGAACAATTGGAGCTGCAACAGCAGTGGATATGAAGGGAAATAAAGGCTCCGAGAAGGTGATTAGCTACATGCGGGAGGAAATGGCCTCAACAGCAGAAAAGAGAAACAGGGATACAAACATAGCAAAAGGAATGGTTGACGAAGAATTGAGCTTTTCCTATTTGGTAATTGATGGGGATTCAGTAGAGGTAACCGATTTAGAGGGAAGGAAGGAAGGCAAGTTAATTACGCTTACAACTGAACTTGCCCTGAAATATAAAATTGCGGATGGTGAAGCAGAAACATTTGATAATGTTCTCACTATTCTTGAAATGGATGATGCAGAAATACGGTCTGCCAGAGTGAATTGGTCCGAAAATTTTGTTCGGTTTTTAACGAATCCGGTGGTGGCTTCCCTCTTAATGACTTTTGGTTTTTTGGGAATATTATTTGAACTGCAAAGTCCTGGCTGGGGAATACCTGGCACCTTTGGCGCTGTTTGCCTGGCACTCTCCTTAGGAGCGTCCTATATTGCTGAACTGGCAACCATGACCGATTTAATTATCATCTTTGTAGGTGTTTCTTTACTGCTTGTTGAGGTGGTATTTATCCCGGGCTTTGGATTTGCAGGAATCGCAGGAATAGGAGTTCTTTTATGGGGATTGTACGAGTTGTTACTTCCGGATGTTCCGGTAGGCCCGGAGGTAACATCAATGGCATTAACGGGCTTAACAATAGGAATAATCGGGGGAATAATCGGGATGGTATTCTTGTTTCGCTTAATGACGAAGACACGTTTTTGGACAAAGTTAACTGCCCCGGGGATGGAAAGTCACGAAAAAGGCTATGATACATCCCTGGGATGGGAAAACCTTGAGGGAACTGAAGGGACTGCTTCAACAGATTTGAGACCATCCGGATGGATCAATATAGGTGAACAGCGTATATTTGTGGTCAGCGAAGGAGATTATATTACTAAAAATGACCAGGTAAAAGTTTTATCTGTAGATGGAAACCGGGTCGTTGTTCGTAAATTAAACACAAACAGTTAGGAGAAATTCATGAGTATTGTTTCAATTATTTTATTGGTATTTGTACTTTTCTTGGTTTTTGTAATCTTTTATTATGTCCCGGTTGGGCTGTGGGTTCAGGCTGTGGTTAGTTTGGGTCTGGGTAGAATAACGATTATTGATCTCATCCGAATGCGTTTAAGAAAAATCCCCCCCAGGCTGGTTACGGATTCAGTTATTAATTCTCATAAGGCTGGTTTGGACACTATTACAACTGAGGATCTTGAAACCCATTTCCTTGCCGGTGGTAATGTAGCTAATGTAGTATCTGCGATGATTGCTGCAGATAAAGCAAAAATAGAGCTCCCCTTTACCACCGCCACTGCGATTGATCTCGCTGGGCGTGATGTGAAAACAGCGGTTCAAACGAGTGTATACCCAAAAGTAATTGATGCTCCAAAGAAAGGCACCCTTGCTGCAGTAGCAAAGGATGGAATCGAAGTGAAGGCACGAGCCAGGGTTACGGTGCGGACAAATATCCCCGGGTTGGTTGGAGGCGCAACTGATGAAACTATTATCGCCAGGGTTGGCGAGGGAATTGTAAGTGCAATTGGTTCTTCGGAAACCTATAAAAAAGTACTGGAAAACCCGGATAATATTTCTAAAGCGGTTCTTGTAAAAGGACTGGATGCTGGTACTGCATATGAAATTTTGTC
>DTUJ01000131.1 GCA_012964235.1 Fidelibacterota bacterium | reverse complement strand
TCATCCATGTTCACATCAATCAACTGGGCACCGTTTTCAATCTGTTGACGGGCAACGGACAGAGCCTCCTCATACTGGTTTTCCTTAATTAGCCGGCGAAATCGAGTCGATCCGGAAACATTGGTTCGCTCGCCAATATTCACAAAATTTGAATCAGGACGTATAGTAAATGGTTCCAGTCCACTCAAACGTGTGAATGGGGGTATTTCCGGGATTTTTCGCGGAGGAAGATCACCCACAGCACCAGCAATAGCTGATATATGATCTGGTGTGGTCCCACAACAACCACCCACAATATTCAATAGACCATTTTCCGCAAATTCCCGGATGAGACCAGCCATGAATTCCGGACTGTCATTATATTCTCCAAATTCATCAGGAAGTCCTGCATTGGGATGGACAGATACATATGTGTCAGCCATTCGTGAAATATCTTGGAGATGAGGACGAATCTGTTGAGCGCCCAAAGCACAATTTAAGCCTACGCTTAACAGATTCCCATGGCGAATCGAAATCCAGAATGCCTCGGGAGTCTGTCCGGAAAGCGTTCTCCCACTGGCATCTGTAATGGTCCCGGAAACTAAAACGGGAATTGGCTTGCGGGATTCTTCAATGATTTCCTGAACAGCTGCCAAAGCAGCTTTACAGTTGAGAGTATCAAAAACGGTCTCCACCATCAACAAATCCACACCGCCCTCAAGAAGAGCTTCAGCCTGTTTATGGTAGGCGGAAAATAATTCATCAAAAGTAATATTGCGAAAACCCGGATCATTTACATCCGGAGAAAGGGAAGCTGTCCGATTTGTGGGGCCTAAAACACCACAGACAAATCTTGGTTTTTCCGGTTCCTTTTTAGAAAATTCATCGGCCACCTGGCGACCAATTCGGGCAGCAGCAAGATTTAAATCCTTCACAGATTCTTCCATCCGGTAATCACTTTGAGATATTCTATTCCCATTAAATGTATTGGTCTCAATGATATCTGCACCTGCTTCAAAATATGCTCTGTGAATACCTTCGATGACTTCAGGACGGGTTAAAGATAATAAATCATGGTTCCCTTTCAAATCCACCGGGTGGTTTTGAAATAGATCTCCCCTGTAATCCTCTTCTCCAAGAGAATGATTTTGAATCATCGTTCCCATGGCGCCATCCAGAATGACAATTCGCTGTTTCAGTATTACTCTTAACTTTTCCATAATAAAAAAACCGGCACTTGTCCGGCTTTGCTAGACCTTTTTAGCACCTTTATTTATAGTCGTTGCAATACGGTTCAAATCACGACTGATAAAAATTAGGATATTTTTTCTTTTACAGCAACTCTTTTTTCATATTATCATGTTTACGTACCCATCAGCATATATTCGATACATTCCCTCCTATGACCCAACCTGCAATGGTGAATCCTTATAAGTCAGCACCTTCCAGAATGACACTGTTTTCAATAATTCAGATTCCGTTTCGTTTCTCTTTGAATTTGGAAATCCGGCCTGCCATTTTAGACACAGCCCGGTCTATGGATTTGGTAACATTGTCCGTGGTATCTTTTACATTTATTTTTCGTTTCGGGATGGAAAGATTGATTTCAGTGGTGTATTGATTATTTTCATAAGATAAAACCACCTGACACTGAATTATCCGATTAAAATATCGTTTTAACCTCTGGACTTTATTCTCTGTATACATCCTGAGCTTATCTGATGCATGAAAGTGCCGGGCTGTAAACTCGATATTCATATGACTCCTTATTGTTAGGTTAATCCTTTAAAGTTGGAACTCCTTGTTTGACTGATTCATCTCCGATAACATACCTGGTAAAAGTATTGTGGAAATTTTCCACCAAGTTGGATACAGCTTGATGATAATCTTTAGGGATAGGCATTCAATATTGATGAGCCCAAGTGTATCCATGCCTATCTCTTTTGATGTATATATATTTTATCCTTACGATCCATGAGGATGTGCTTGTTGATGAACTTTTTTCATTTTTCCCGGTTGAATATGGGTATAAATCTGTGTGCTTGAGAGGCTGCTATGCCCCAATAATTCCTGCACAGCCCGGATATCTGCTCCCCGAGATAAGAGATGGGTAGCAAATGAGTGTCTCAATGTGTGAGGTCCGAATCGTTCACCATCTGCTACTGTTTTCAAATACATTTTGATTCGTCTCTGTACAGTTCGAGGTGAAATTCGTTTTCCTTTTGAATTTATAAATAATGGCACAAGGACTTCTTTTGCGGATAATTGAATTCCACGGAATTTAAGAAATTTTTCTATGGAAGATAGAGCACGTTTTCCATAAGGAATCAACCTTTCTTTTCCTCCTTTACCGGTTACTTTTATTAATTGACTTTCGGTATGAAAATCATCCAGGTTGATATTCACCAGTTCTCGGAGGCGCATTCCTGTGCTGTAAAAGAGTTCCAGCATCGCCCTGTCCCGCAGTCCGATAAAGGAATCG
>DTUJ01000130.1 GCA_012964235.1 Fidelibacterota bacterium | reverse complement strand
GTTCTTCAGCCACATCCTTGCCGAAGTAGAGTGTAGATGAGTGAGTTCCATTAGATAGCTCCAGTGTATTTGCATCTGAGAGATGCTTGGTCGGTGAAATTGCTTTACCAGAGTGTCGGGAACTTGATAAGGTAACATTTCCGTCAGCATTCGCTCTAAGCCAATATCCTTTTCCAGGTTCCAATACATCGGCAGAAAAATAAGCGCCGTTATATCCATAAATAGTTCCGGAAACTACCAAACCAGAGTTGTACAGTATCTCTGTGCTCACCTCCACCGCAGGTCCTGATACTACATTCCATCCTTCAATAATTGAAACGGTAACCTCACTCAGGGGACTCCCTGATATAGCGTATTCACCACCACTGTTTAATCGAAGAAGATAACCCACTGATGGTTCCAGAAACTCTTCCGCTTGATAGCTTCCTGAAAATGAATATAATGTTCCTGAAACTGCATCCGGAAATAGATTTTGATATTGGGAATCCTCCACAGAAACAGGAAGTCCCACCATATTCCAGCCCATATTATGATCAACGACTAAACCACTTTCATTGTCCAACAATGTCGGACGGTAGGTTTCAATTGCCCAATAGATCCTGTCATGTTGCCCTTCGGTAAAATGGGTCATACAATCATCATCTATATAATCCATATAGTTGCCAATATCATCATAACTACTGCAGGAATAATTCGATGAAGGACAGCCATAATTCGCATCGCTTTGATAGGGCGTGTCGTCCACCTCATCTCCAGGATTAGAACAGCCATTCTCAAACGTATGGTACAGTCCAAGATAGTGGCCCACTTCATGCACCCCGGTATATCCTTCGGTAAAGGTATAATCTCCACCGGGAATTGTATAATTCCCACAGAAAAGTCCATGCCGGGAATCATTTTCAGGAAATGACCAGGGATAAACTCCCAAACCGGATGTAAATGTGGCGCCGGTCCAGAAAAAGTTGATTGATGATGGAACATTAACTGTCATGGACTGGGCCATTGCTAAATACTGGTCATCATTATCCCAATTTCCTGTATCAAACTTGTGGCTGTCTGTGGCATAATACCAGCCGGCGTTTACAGCACTATCAATACTGCCAACAGAAAAGGAATATCCAAACTCGTTATATACACCATTCAGAACATCAGTTTGTTCTTGAATGACCTCATCAGAGACAAGTCCGTTCACATAATCCCCTGCCGGGGCTGTGAATTGCAAAAAAGTATAATAACTCCACTGTCCTTGGTTGATGGACGCCAATACGGTTCCATTACTGGTTGTAACCGTTGCTGACACACCGCCATATCCAAAATCATCATAAAGAAATAGAGCGTAATTACCCGGCGGCAAAACACCGCCTAGAGAATAAGAATGGCCGGGGTAGTCAAATCCAAATCCGGGATACAATAAAAATGTATTATTGTCATAATCCCGAATATCCCATGAGCAGTGCTCATAGGGTACGTTGTCCACAGATACGTTCATGAGAATGCTGTCACCTTCAACGTATATAACATGATAATTGATAGGTATATTTACATCCCTGTCTCTCCGTGAGTGATCAATTGGTTGGAAAGGATGTGGTGCAGGGATGTTTAACGACGATGATTCTAAAGAACAGGACTTTTGTTTTACCGCTCCTCGGTTTACTTTATCTGGATTGCCTGGGTAAGGATCGGGGCTTCCCGGCGAGGGTTGATAGGCACACACTGTGGAACAAAGAATCGAAATTAATGTTAATTTCTTGATCATTTTTCTCTCCTATTTATTAAACAAAAATATGCGAATAGATTTCCTATTTCAAATGTAATCACGAATAATATTTACTCTTCTTACTCTAGTAATTCTATCCCCACCAAAAGCATCTTTAAATCTATCCTTATTTGCGTGATACCAAACCCGAGTATTATTCTTGGGGAGTTCCACTAAAAAGTCCAACGTGGATTGCGCTATCATAAGATCGTCATCTCCATTTTAGTTAATGCTTTAAAAGTTTCTTCAATTTATCCAGAGGAATCAATTTGGAGCACAAGACTACTTCAACAACACCATCTTCTAAGAGTGGTCCTACGTTAATTTTCATCTCGCATTATTATTTTTTCCTTGATAATGCGAATATCTTCTTCACCTTCATCATTTTCGTCATTATCAATATCAATTACTAAATCACTTATCCGCTTGGGATGAACTTCTGACTCATATCTGATATGGGAAAGCATCCATATCTCATCATAGATATCAAAAGGTCGCTTGTCTCGCTTAAGGCTCCATCTCTTTGCAAATCTTTTTCGTCCAAGAGAAATATCAACGTCCAAATATATCTTGAGGTCAAAAAGATCCACTAGTTGTGGTTTGTAAATAAATATGCCTTCCAAAATAACTATAGAGTATTTTTTTTGGGATTCTGAAACGGCTCTGATTACATCACTATAGTTAATTATCAATTCGTAATACCTATTCA
>DTUJ01000129.1 GCA_012964235.1 Fidelibacterota bacterium | reverse complement strand
CCCATGGGAAAATCATAAACATAACCATCAATCACAGCATTGGTAAAAAGCTTTCTGTATGGAAGGGTGTAGGTGTTGATCCAGTTTCGGTATCCCAACCAACCTGATACATCAGGCGGATAGAGGATAGCCTGGCCAAACAATTCCTGAAACATTAAAAGAACTCTATTCCTAGTTTGACCTTCGGGAGGAACAATATCAGTTATATACATCTGACGAATTGGAGATAGTACATGAACTATGCCTCCACCATATTTGGCTCCCCTGAAGTTTTCATCAAAAAAGAGTTCACTCTTGAACAGAGCCTCCAGCATAGGTTTCACTTCATAATTATTTTCTCGAAGAATACTAGCCATTTCCTCAATAGCTTCCTCATCGGGATTATAATAGACAAACCACTGATAAATTTTCCGGGCAAAGAATCGTGCTGTCTCTTCCTGTTCAAATATTATATCAACAATATCATTCCCAAACCAGTATCCCGTTTGTCCCATGAATGTTTTGGAACCAAAATCATGTCTGTTCTCAATAAAAAAAGTTTCCAGACCATCCGTAGTATAGCCTGTGTATGCCCGCGCTGCTTCAATTACATCCTCCTGGGAATAGTTGCCCACTCCAATGGTAAACAGCTCAAGCAATTCCCTGGAAAAGTTCTCATTGATCCCTGCCAGAGGACATGGATTCTCAGCGACCTGAAACGTAACATGATGCATGTAGTCCGAATCGTCTACCAGACACTCTGCCCAAACATTATTCATTGTTAATGTATCAGTGTTTATTAAAGCAAATCCAAAATTTGCCCATTGATCATCCGGGTTCCAATCACAGTTAGAGCCTAATGGAGGGTTCCCTACCATGCCCCACCCGGACCAGTCATCAAATTCTCCCGTGACGGTGTAAAGATACTCATAGACCCCGGGCTCCAGTTCCATACTTCCCGAGTATGTACCATCACCGTCTGGCATCAGGGTAAGTCCAAAACCAGACCAATCGTCCATTGTACCGGTCACATGGACTGCTCCGCCCTGGAGATCAACTCCTGTCATATCCACATTAAAATTGACAACCATAGGGCCATTGTTATATCCTTCCTCAGAACATCCACCCCATGGATGGGGATCCAGAATAACATCCTCATTGTTCATCCCAAAGGCACGGAGGGGAGGATGATCATAAGGATCGATATAAGCACACTCATCCGGAACATCCTCATAAATAGAAAATCCACCGCATGTATAAAAATACCTGTACAGTCCAGGATTAAGACCAATGGTCTTGGTATACACTCCGTCCTCATCTTCATCTGTCAACTTTCTTCCATATCCAGACCATTCGTCACTATCACCCGTAACATAAAGATGACGATATCTATTCTTATCATTATCCAACCATTTAAGCATGGCAGGATCTACAGCCATTGCTTTTACAAAATCTTTAATATTTCCCAAGGCATACTCCCTGAGAAGCGCATAGTGATGATACATTGCGGGAGGAAAGTTCACCTTCTGAGCCGATGTAGCGAAATGATCGTGCCAGAAAAGTGTCATTGTTTCGTGAATACTTGCTTCTTCTTCTAACATATTATCAATGATCCAGCTTCGCGTTTCAGCTCTTTGTTCTCTGTATGCATTATTTAAGGAATCAAGCTGTTCCGGAGTCAGTGAGTCATAGGGCGGTAACGGATCATCGATCCAGTCTCCGGGAGGATCAGGCACCGGCTGTTCTTCCAGCAATGCGTCCACAGTTGCATCCAATCCTTCATCGTGAGCCCAGTTGATCCCTTCCCATATTGGACCAAAAGTGGTACGCCTCAGCAGATGAGCAGCGGCACGAAGATCAAAATCTACATCCCTGGATGTGATGGTTGATTCAACCTCTATATCAGGTGCCGGAATCTGCTCAGGAAAAACCTGGATGAATTCCTGCGGGAGATTATTTATGACTGGATATTTTGGCGGGGGGGATGGATGTTGCCTGAGGTATTTGTTCAGCGATTCACTGCGTTTTAAAATAATGTCCTTCTCTTTGCTGTCCTTTAGAATCTGGGGCGCAGGATGATCTTTTGCTGTTAACGGGGTTAAAATCAAGGATATATATAACAATAGCAAAGTTGGTTTTGATTTCTTTAACATTGCATGCACTGAACCTAATCAATTACTCACGTGAGTGTACTATCATTTTCAGGAAATTTCAAGAAAAAAAATGAATACATATACCAAAATGGAAATTTATTATGAAACTCAACATAACTGTATAATATAATTTGCAGGTTACCATTGGTTGTTGCAATTTTTGTTAGCTTGAAGTATGCAGTATGAGTATGAATAACCATGATGAATAATAATATCCCCATGCATAGGAGAAATTTCAAAATATCCCCAATCCTTTTTATATTACTTTTTTGTTCGGGTGCAACCGTTAGTGCCCAGGGGTTTTCGGAAGGTCCGTACGGTATAGGTTATTTTGATATTGCCGGTCCGTTTACGGTGTTGGACCTGAATGCTCCAATGCCCGGGGACGTGAGCCAGGATGATACTATTGATATTGAAGACGTTATGGTTACACTGGGTGCAGAAATAGGAACCGTAGAGATTAACGAAGAACAATTCTATTTAGCAGATATAAACAGCGATGGCATTCTGGATACTGTTGACCTTGTATCTATTGTAAATCTCATTTATAATCCGGAGAATTCGGAGTGGAGTTTTCAGGATGCGTGGAATGGGCAGGAATCGTACATTTTTATTCATTACAATCCATCAGTCAGTAATTCCACAGCACTTTGGATTTCAAATACCAAGCAGGCATTATTAGAAAATTCTCCTTTAAATGTTCATTATCTCTTTATTTCCGATCGTTCTAGTTCAGCCAGTGATGTGCAGGCAATAAAAGGGGAGTTTGATGAAATCCTGGAGTCTTTTGACCCCGCTTTGCAGGATCACTGGAAAACCCATCTTCATTTTATCCCAACAAAAACCTCAGAGTTGGATAATTGGCTTGCTGATGCTTTGAGTGATAAATATGCCTTGGGGATAGATAGATTTCAGCAATTAAAACAAATAGGCTACTTAGGAAATCCTGATGGATTTACCGGTACTCATATGAGTTACCTTGCACACGAAACCCTCTTTTACAATTATGTCTGGGACGCAGTATTCGATCCAGACAGCAACTATGACGAAATCACCATTTTTGATAAAGAGCTATATTCCGGAGGATGGGCTTCCTCTATTACGCAGGTTGTTGAATTTCCTTCCAATGAAGAACTTGATCAGTATTCAGCAATGAAAGTTGAACTCTTAAGAGGCTGTCCGGATGCGGACGGAAATTATAGCGATGATGGATGTGATGATTATGATCGAATCGCCCATATGTATCTCTGTGATGAAGATGGTTCAAATTGTTATGAAATCGCCCGGTGGATCACTCCTTTTGATCGCCAGCCCCATCACCTTACAGATATAACCCCTTTCATTTCTGTGATCCGCCCTGGCGGCACCAGGTTGATCAAATTCCAGGAATCAGGATGGCCCAACAGTCTTTTGACACTTAAAATACGGTTTTATACTTCTGAAGATGATCCGGAAGAATCTCCCCAGGAATTTCGACCGATGTGGATTGGTACTGTCCAGTTTAATCCCAGTTATGATGAGAATCGTCCCTCAACAATATTTGATGTTCCGGAAAATGCAACCAGAGTAGAATTTGTTACCTATATCACAGGCCATGGCTGGGGGAGTGCCGGGTGTTATAATTGTGCGGAATTCTGCAATTCAAAACATATATTTTCTGTCAATGGCGGAACCTATGAATTTGATACATCCTATCCTGAAGCCGGGGATGGTGATTATTGTATGGAACTGGAAACAATCGTCCAGGGAGTCATCCCAAATCAATACGGTACCTGGGGATTTGGCCGGGCCGGGTGGTGCCCGGGAATGGATGTGACCCCTTTTATAACCGACATTACTGAATACGTTGAGATAGGAGATGACAACATCATGGATTATGAAGCCTGCCGAGTATCAGGAAACGACTGTGTTACCCCACCGGTTTGCCAGGGTGATGGTTATTGTCCAGAAATCGCCATGTCATCTTACATTATCATTCGTTATTAACTTTCCCAGGAGATTGTCATGAAAAAACTATTTTTAGTCTTATTGTTAACACAAATCACACTGGCAGAAGATATTAATATCTGGATTTCCAATGCCCACCAGAATACAGTTTCCGTTTCAATGTTGGCAAATACAGAGGTTGTTGGATTTCAATTTGGAATTGATGTTTTAGAGTTCGAAGGAGATTTGTTTGCTCCTGTGGACAGTATTTTTTATAATGATACTGGTGAAAGCGTAACTTCTACAGTTATCCAGCCATTGTCGGGAATTGTGATTGATGCTGACTTCACTTGCTTCATAAACACATCTGGTTTACTGGTTTCTTTTTCGCTCGCGAACTCACCTATTGCATCCACAGACAGTGTCGTGCTTGTGGAACTCCCCTGGTTACCTTCTGATGTAAATATAGAAGATGTATCTATCGTAGATCCCCTTTTCATTGGCCTTGATGAAAATGGGGCACCCATCACACTAGAGGTTGAGTATGGACTTATTGAATACCAGGAAGGATGGCCCTATTATACCAACACCCAGGTGATTTCTTCTCCAGCAATTGCTGATATGGATATGGATGGAAGCCCTGAAATATTATTTGGGGAATATAATGGTCGATTTCACATTCTTGAATCAGATGGAAGCGATATCTGTTGGCTTGATACTGGTAACCAGATTTGGGGATCTCCCGCCGTGGCAGATATAGATAATGATGGAATCCTGGAAGTGATGATTACTTCGAAAAATCAACACATGTATATTTTGGATGGAAATTGTAATGTAGAATTAAATTTTAATGCGGAACAGTTCCTCATGGGTACACCGGCTTTAGGTAATCTCGACAATGATGAAGAACTGGAAATTGTCTTTGGCGGGTATTCAAATCCCGGAAAGCTCTTTGCACTCAATCATGATGGATCTCCAGTTGAGAACTTCCCGGTTTTACTGGATGAGAAAATCCAGCGCGGTGTTGCGTTAGCGGATTTTAACGGCAATGGAAAAATGGATATTGTTTTTGGAACAGATGACGAACATATCTACCTGATTTACGATAATGGACAAGTTGCGGACGGATTCCCTTTCACTGCTGAAAATGACTTCCGGTCAGCACCTGTTGTATTAGAAGTGATGGGTGAAAAAATCATCCTTGCAGGTAACCGGGATAATAATCTATATGCGGTGAATTCTGACGGTTCCTTGCGTTTTACAGTCGTAACCGGTGACGATATAAGCACCTCACCTGGAGTTGTAGAAACAGAGGAAGGACCTGCAATCTTCTTTGGATCGGAAGACGGGAAACTCTATGGAGTAAATTCTACCGGGCTGCCCCTTTCAGGTTGGCCAATTGATGTGGGAAGTGAGATCATCGGTTCTCCTGCATTTGCTGATTTGGACAGTGACGGAACACCGGAAATCATCTCTGCCGTGAGCGGAATGGATCTTCTTATTTTTCGCATGGACGGATCACCATATACTGATATTCCCATTGAATTTGAAATGCCGTTTGCTGGTTCCCCTGCAGTTCAAGACCTGGATAGCGATGGGGACTTAGAAATAGTGATTGGATCCACCAACAGCCTCATAGCAGTGGATATAAAAGACTTTGGCAACTCTAACAATTACTGGAATATGTACAGGGGAAACGTGCACCGGACAGGTTATTTCGGATCAACATCAGGATCAGGAACAATATCAGTTGATTATATTCCGGACTGGAACCTGGTAGGTTTACCGATGAATGTGGAGGATCCTTTTCATTTAAGCGTCTATCCAGATGCATTGGAAGGAACTCTATATTCTTTTGATGGAAATTATGTCCAGGAAAATGATTTTATCACCGGAACTGGCTACTGGCTCCGTTTTCCGGATGGAGGCACCGCTATAATTTCAGGTTCAACTATTCATTCCCTCATTATTTCCATGATGAATGACTGGAACTTGATTTCCGGAATCTCAAGTTCAGTGCCTGCAACCAGCATTCAAGACCCGGAGGGGATACTCCTTCCAGGGACGCTTTATGAGTTTGACGGGAGCTACATTCAGGCAGAAACTCTGGAGCCAGGCAAAGGGTACTGGATCCGCTCTGCTGGCCCAGGAGAAATAATTATTTCAGATGATATTAGAGCAAAGAGATTACCGTTTATAAGTAAAATGGATGGAGCCAATACAATAAGCTTTAATGACCAGACCCTGTATTTTGGTGTAACAGTACCTGATAATGAAAGACTAAGTTATAGTGTACCTCCTAAACCACCCTCAGGTGTGTTTGATGCCCGGTTTCAGGGTGACTGGATATATTGTGAAGATTCTGGGAAAATAGAACTAACAGGTCAGGCAGAACCCCTTTCCATATCTTTTAACATAGCAAATAAAACTACCTGGGTTTTAATCAATATAGAATCAGATGAAGAATATGATTTGTCCGGTTCTGGAGAGCTGATTATTGCTGAAGTGCTGAATGGATTTAGCTTACGGAAGAACTCAGTTTTGCCTCATAGCTATGCCCTTCACCAGAATTTTCCTAATCCATTCAACCCTGTCACAAGCCTCCGCTACGACCTTCCGGAACAATCATTTGTTACACTCACGATTTATGACCTGATTGGAAGAGAAATTGCTCAACTAATTAACACCACTCAGGAAGCAGGCTTCAGATCAGTACAATGGGATGCTACAGATTCCTTTGGCAAACCCGTTAGTGCAGGAATATACCTATATAAAATAACTACAGGTGAGTTTGTTCAATCCAAAAAGATGGTGCTGGTAAAATGATTCTTAACTAATTTATCTATTAATATTTTTTCAAAATGAATCCAAAATTATTTTGGCTTTTTAGTTTTGTAGGTCTGTACTGGACCTACTGCCTTTATTGGGGCTTTAAAGGGGCAAAATCATCCAAAACCTCTGCTGACTATTTTCTAGCCGGCAGGTCTATTGGAACCTGGGTATTTGTGTTGGCTGCAACCGCTACCAGTTTCAGCGGTTGGACATTTATTGGACATCCCGGTAAAATATTCACAGATGGTCTCCCGTATGCTTTTGCGTCCTTTTATGCATTAACCATTCCTTTTACAGGTGTATTGTTTTTAAGAAGACAGTGGGTGCTGGGAAAAGCATATAAATACATTACTCCTGGCGAAATGTACAGCGATTATTATGGCGGTGATACAATTCGTATGTTAACGGTTTTGGTTGCATTTTTATTCAGTGTCCCTTACTTGGGAGTTCAACTCCGGGCGTCCGGTGATCTGTTTCATGTTCTGACGGATGGCTTGATCTCGGTTGAGGTTGGGATGTTTGCCTTGTCAACGATTGTTGTGATCTATGTGGCCAGCGGAGGGCTGCGCTCAGTTGCTTACGTGGATTGTGTACAGTGTGTCCTCTTGGCACTGGGAATCATAATACTGGGAGTCATAACGGTTCACTTTGCTGGAGGTTGGGAAGGGTTTAAAATGGGCATAGCAAAGATCGTATCCCAAGACATTGTCGCAAACAAGGGAATCACTCCTGATGGATTTTCATCAAAAGTTGCCATCCCCGGATCAATTCAGGTCGTATCGAGCGGTTCAAAATCAGTTGGTGGTCCCTGGTCAGGAATCATGTGCATGACCTACATGTTTGCTCTAATGGGAATCCAGTCTTCCCCTGCATTTTCCATGTGGTCATTCTCCAATAAAACCAGCAGGGCATTTCGCTGGCAGCAGGTAGTGGCTTCATCAGTGATAATCGGTATTATTTTATTTACCTTCACCATATTTCAGGGATTGGGTGGCCATATCCTGGAGTCAAATGGAATATTGAAAAACACCACTGATAAAAACCTGGTTCCACAGTTAATCAATTTGATGTCATCTTCAGCTCCGTGGCTAGTCGGACTGTTGGCAGTCTGTGCTCTTGCAGCCATGCAAAGCACCGGCGCAGCTTATATGTCAACTTTCAGCGGGATGGTCACCAGGGATATCTATAGACACTATTTTTCTAAAGATGCTTCGGACAAAACACAGAAGTTTTTCGGCAGATTGTTTGTGATCATAGTGGCAGCAGCAGCGCTGATTGTAGCAGCAAAGTCCACGCAGGCAATTGTAATGCTTGGAGGATTAGCGGTGGCCTATGGTTTCCAAATGTATCCCGCACTTTTGGGATTATGTTATTTCCCGAAGTTGTCCACAAAAGGTGTCGTTTCAGGATTAATCGCAGGATTAATTGCTGTGACTTTAACTGACAAGACTTCAGCATGGTTTGGTGTCCCCTGGGGTGCATATCCATTAACAATTCACAGTGCAGGATGGGGAATATTGGTAAACCTAATAACCGTAGTTTTAGGGTCATTTCTTTTCCCAGATCCGAGTGAAATAAATAATCGTAAAGTCAAACGTCATAAATTCTTGCAATCTGTTTCAGGATTATCCCAGGATAGAAAAAAGCTAGTTTCTTTTGCGTGGATATTAACTCTTGTATGGTTTCTAATTGGCTTTGGACCTTTTGCAACAATCGGGAATACATTGTTTTCGGATCCTAATAATCCAATTACCTGGGCTCCTTTTGGGCTGCCTTCTCTCTGGGTATGGCAATTACTGTTTTTACTTTATGGGATATTTGTCATGTGGTTTCTAGCTTTTTATATGGGATTGTCAAAACCGATTGATGTTGATAAAATAAAAAATTCAGATAAATAATAGATTGAATTTTGGAAGCCTTTAAGTGCAGGCGTATACCTCTACAAAATACGGGCTGGTGAGTTCAGGCAGACCAGAAAAATGGTGTTGTTAAAATAATATTCAATTTCTCTTACAAAAAAACTTGTCATAAACAAACAAAGTCCCCGAAATGGGGACTTTGTTTATTCAGTATGTTTGCCGACCTCCAATGAAGTCAACAGAGCATTGTGTTAAGATGCTGATCCTTTGGAGGTCAGCTTTCTACTAGGATTATACAACTGATCACCTCCTTTCTGTTGATTAACAATAATTATTTCTAAATGTAATTTACTCTGTTTAAAAATATTTGAGCAACGATATAATTAGTTAAGGGAATTTAACACTATCTAATCATTGATTAAATAACACCCTGGATGTAATTTTAACATGGGAGGTTATTTTCTGTTTATAAGGGTCAGGTAAATAATACAGTGCCCATTTTGGTTGCAGCTGAGAAAGAAATACTACTGATTAAACTGTGGAATTGTGGGCAATAAAAATTGAAGGACCTATTTTTAAAATAAATTTAATAGGTTTACCTAATGAATAAAAGAACCATAATCATATTATCACTAAGCTTATTGACCTTTCCCCTGTTTTCACAGGTTCAATGGAAAAAATTAGATACCCGTGACGGTTTAGTATATGCACCAGGTTATACAGGTGATCCAATGTCTGATAAGAATCCTGCTTTTGATAATCCTGATTTTAAGCAATCAATATCTAAATATGATCCAACAACTGTAGGAGGATCAAAAAAAATAAGAGAAGCAAAACAACAATTGATTAATCAATCTGCAGTGACTGATACGTCCATAATAGAAAGCCCCTACACAGGTAGCGTTTCAGACTCTTATGATGATGGAAATCCAAGGATAGAAGGTACATATAAAAATGGATTAATGGACGGAATATGGACTTATTATTATCCTGACGGTGTTACAAAAGCAGAAGGGCAGTTTCTCAAGGGTGATGGAGGCAATATGCATGAACTATCAGGCATTCCCCAAAACGGAAGATACGGGGAATGGACTATTTACTATCCCAACGGAAATGTAAATGCGAAATATCAATATGATGTAAATGGCATTCCTGAAGGACCCTGGTTGGAATGGTATGAAAATGGACAACAGAAACGTCAATATTTCCACAAGGAAGGAAAAAGAGACCAAACCTGGACAGTGTGGTGGTCAAATGGTAACATAAAAACTGAAGGCAATTTCAAGGAGGGTCTAAAAAACGGCCAGTTTACTTTTTGGTTTCAAAATGGACAGAAAAAGTTTGAAGGAGTTTGTCGTAATGATAAATTGTTTGGAGAGTGGACTTTTTACAATGCAGATGGAAGCGTGGAAAAAATAAAAGAGTATACTAATTGATCAGAGTAGACAAGTTTTCTGTTTCAATGATGATAAATATTTACACAATCCGGATGGAGATAACTATATTATTATTTCCAATGGATTGAATTTGAATCTTTAAGTTTCTTGATTCTTTTATCCAATAATGATAGTTTCCAATTGTTTGAGACGGAAATATGATCTTAAAACATAGGTAAATTGATTACAATTAAATTCTGTGTTAGAATGAAAAGCACAAAGTATATTTGGGCCCCAACTGAGAAGGAAATACAACTGATTAAATTGTGGGCAATAAAAATTGAAAGGTTTATTCTTACTAATATAATATAAAGAGGTTTACAATGAATAAAAGAATCCTAACATTATTATCACTAAGCCTATTTACCGCCTCTTTGTTTTCACAGGTTAATTGGAAAGCACTATATTACGTTGATTATTTAGATACTCTTGATGGTTTAGTATATACACCAAGAACGGATAAACCCTACACTGGTAAGGTGCTAGACCTTTATGCTAATGGAAATAAAATGATGGAAGGTGCATATAAAGACGGATTGATGGATGAGATATGGACTTATTATTATCCTGACGGTGTTATAAAAGCCAAAGGACAGTTTGTCAGGGGTGATGGAGGTAATATTCATGAAGCATCAGACATTCCCCAAAATGGGAGAAACGGGGAATGGATTATTTATTACCCCAGCGGAAATATGAATGCGAAATATCAATACATAGATGGGGCTTTTGATCAGGTCAACCTGGAATGGCATTATAACGGAAATAAAAAAACAGAGATGCATTATGTAGAGGGCACTCTTGATGGGCCCCGGATGGAATGGTATGAAAATCGACAACAAAAACTTGATTATCTTTATGTCAATGGAAAAAAGGACGGAGAATGGATCGCCTGGTATAACAATGGGAAAAAGAAACATCATTATTTCTATGACAGGGGTAAAGAATTCCATACCCAGAGAGTGTGGTGGTCAAATGGCAACATAAAAACTGAAGGAAATTTCAAGGGGGGCAGAAAGGACGGTCAGTTTACTTTTTGGTATGAAAATGGAAAAAAGAGAATGGAAGGAGTTTATCAAAATGCTAAAATTGTGGGATTGTGGACTTATTACAATGAGGATGGAAGTGTAAGAAAAAAATTAAATCCCTACACAGGTAACGTGTATGTGGACTATTATGATAATGGAAATAAAAAGATGGAAGGTAACTATAAAAACAAATTGATGAATGGAATGTGGACTTATTATTACCCCGACGGTGTTACAAAAGCAAAAGGACGGTTCCTCAGGGGCGATGGAGGCAATGTGCATGAACTATCAGGCATTCCCCAAAACGGGAGATACGGGGATTGGACTATTTACTACCCCAGCGGAAATGTAAATGCGAAATATCAATATGATGTAAAGGGTAAATTTAATCAGGACAAGCTGGAGTGGCATGATAACGGAAATAAAAAAATAGAGATGCATTATGCAAATGGCATCCCTGATGGACCCCGGGTGGAATGGTCCGGAAATGGACAAAAGAAACGTCAATATTTCCACAAGGAAGGAAAAAGAGACCAAACCTGGACAGTGTG
>DTUJ01000128.1 GCA_012964235.1 Fidelibacterota bacterium | reverse complement strand
AAAAATCCTCCATACGAGCTGCAACCAGAATGAGTAGATCATCACTCAGGTCCCACTCTGCATCAGCATAGTAGGCAGTATTTTGACGGGCAAATTCACCGGCTGCATCCGGACTTGTTCCCGGCATACCATTTGCAGCTAAACCAGGTGCTGTGTATTTTGTTGAGTCCCCGGGTATTGCAGGATCATTCAGCAGGTGTACCATAGCCCAGGGGCCAGCCATCCAGGATTCTTTTTGACCCTCATACATTGTATAAATCTCTTCCCGCTTCTCAAGACCGAATGCCAGATTGATAGCATCGGAGAGTGCATAAGTGAAATCAGCATTCCAATTGGATTCTTCCTGCTGCAAATCACCAATTATGAAATTATGAGGTGAATAAGGACCCCAAGAGAGATTCAGTGAATTTTTCAGATAATAATGGATATAGTTTGACCCATAGCTTCCACTGAAGTCATAATCCACTCCAAATCCTCCCAGATCTTCTCCCCGGATACCAACGACGGAACTAAAATCTTTTCCGTGTCCTTCAAGGCGAGGTGTAAAACCTCGAGTATATGTATCTCCCCAGGAAAAGTTTCCTTTTGAAGGATCTGCAGGATCAAGTGGAATTGCAGTCAGAGCTCCGGATTTTCCCGCTGCACGAAGAAAGAAGCTGTATTCTCCAAAAGTTTTTGCATAATTACCAAAGGAATAGGCTTCTACATTATCACCTAAATCCAAACCCGCATTCCAAACTGACCTGAAACCACTATTTTCAGGACGTCCCCAGTTCATGGCAGTTTGCCAATCACTTACGTCTTGATTTCCACTTGCTGACCATCCTTTGTAACCATCAGATGCTGAAGCATGCTGGTTACCACGGGAGAGTTCTGGTCTGTCAGAATATTCCGCACTGACATTCAAGAAACCGTTGTTTCCCAGTGGTAAACCTATATTTCCAGCCAACGTTACATCCCTTTCGCCTCCCCTTTCATTGGGAGCTGTCATCCATTGGCCGCTTGAAGCATGAATCTCAATGCCTTCTGAATTATCTTTCAAGATGAAATTCATCACACCGGCAATGGCATCGGAACCGTATTGTGCTGAAGCACCGTCACGCAATACTTCAAGCCTTTTAATAGCGATGCTGGGGATCATGCCTACATCAACTCCCTGGGCTCCTACATTCATGGCTGCACCAAAGTGTGAGATTAGTGCGGAGCGATGACGGCGTTTTGAATTGGTCAAAACCAGGATATTATCCGGTGGAAGACCACGCATGGAAGTAGGCCGTACAAATGCTGCACCGTCGCCTGTGTATGGTGTTGCATTAAAGGATGGCACTTGGTTTTTAACGGTTTCAGTAAAGTCACCATTGCCCTGCCGCCGCAGTGTCAGCTCATTGAATCCATCTATAGGAGTAGGTGATTTCATGGCCGATCGGCCGGCGGATCGTGTGCCTGTAACTAGAATCTCGGCACCAGACAATGCAGATGCATTTAGTGAAAAATTAAGGGTTGCCCCGTCACTTCCCACATTTATCCCTTTGCTTTGATCTTCATATCCAATATATGAAGCAGTGAGGGTGTAAGACCCCTGTGACACTTCGGAAATTGTGTAAGTACCAGTTGCATCTGTGGCAGCACCTTTTTCTGTGCCTCCTAGGGCTACATTTGCACCCGGTAGTGGATTCCCATTCCCATCTGTTACGGAACCTGAAACAGTTTGAGCTGTCAGACCTGAACACAGAATGACAACGGAAAGAATTAGGGTAAGCTTATTCATTGTGCCTCCTTGTTTGGTTTTTAGTATGTGTGTTTTACTCATTAACACCACAATTAATTCTAATAATTTCAGTGAAAAGAGTAATTTCACATAAAGTTATACTTTAAATTGGTCAAAATGCAAGAATTTTTTATTTTTACATTTATCCCTCAATCCAGTCTAAAATTACCGCCGTGATTGAAGCTTTGCCAATAATCTCAACAGTTCAAGATAGAGCCAGATTAATGTGACCATAAGCCCGAAGGCACCATACCATTCCATATATTTAGGAGCACCCTGTTCCGCCCCCTCTTCAATAAAATCAAAATCCATTACCAAATTCAGGGCCGCTATTACCACCACTACAAGGCTGAAACCAATGCTGAATATAGAGTTTCCATGAATAACAGACATATTAATACCAAAGAATCCTAATACAAAACTAATGAGATAAATAAATGCAATCCCTCCGGTAGCGGCGACAACGCCAAGCTTAAAATTTTCCGTAGCCTTGATCAAGCCGGAGCGATAAGCAAGTAAAAGAGCGCCCAGTGTTCCAAAGGTCAGGAACACGGCCTGCTGGACAATTCCGGGATATGAACTTTCAAAAAATTTGGACAAGCCACCCAGCGCCAATCCTTCCAGCAGTGCATACCCGGGAACGGTGTAAGGCGCTAAATGTTTCTTGAATACAGTAATTAAGGCAACGATGAATCCTCCAATAAATCCCATCAGCATAAACCCGCTTACC
>DTUJ01000127.1:4437-11864 GCA_012964235.1 Fidelibacterota bacterium | reverse complement strand
TATTAAATGACGGCTCCTCCTTTAACTGGCCGTTGGCATAATACTCAAAATCATACGAAGCCAATAACTCATCGGAATGATAAAAATTATAACGTGACCTGCGGCCAGGATCATAGTACGTCCACAATCCCTCTTTCTTATTGCTCCAGTACAGTCCTTCTACTTTCTTCGCACCGTTGTCCCACCATTCATTATAAACACCATTAATCATACCAAGCTTGTATACAACTACCTTTAACAATTCCCCATTAGAATACCACTCCCTTTGCTTTCCGTGTAACGTACCATTCTTATATTTTTTTTGAATGATTGTTAAACCGGTGGAATCAAAATGTTCAGAAGTACCATGTATTACCCCATTTTTATATCTTATTCTATATTTTTTCGATCTATTGCTATACCACCCTTTCCAAGCTCCATTAAGTTCACCATTTTTAAACTTTTTTTCTTCAATTTTCGTACCATTTGAATCAAATCGCCGGACCCAGACTGTGTCGATTTTATCATCGTATACATCAATTTCCCCGGCTGAAATGATTGTGCCATTTTCATCATGGTTGGTTATTCTTTTTCTCTCTTGAGCAATTCCCTGGGATAAACAAGAAATTGCCAACAGGACAATTGGAAAAGGTTTTTTCAGTAAAAAACTACATATAACCATGGATTTCATAAATGTCTGGTTAAGGAGAAAAAAAACAGAAAATCAATTACTTCAATCCGCACTCATTTTATTCTACAACCATAATTTGCGATCCAGGCTCCGGTACTGAATACCCGGGAAAGCATTAAAAATAGGAACTAATTCCTTTCAGAGCAAAGTACGGTATGACTAAATATAATAAACTGTCTCGAATAAGATAAAAAATAAAAAACGCCAGTATAATCAGCCAACCTTTTTTCTTGATGAGTAACCGGTAACCCCCCTCCTGTCTGATTGCATTCCATTCCTGAATGAATGTAGGGCGGTAAAAAGACATTATTTCGGTTTAATTTTATCAAATTTCATATTTTCAAATTTCTCCCAGATGGACTTACCCGCAGCTTTCTGAAATCGAAAAGCAAAGGCCAGCGCCTCATAAAAGGGGCGATCAACAAAATTTTCCTGACGATAAAATTCATCAATCCAACCAACAAACTCTATCAATTCCGTTTTTTCCAGTTGATCAAATATTCCGAAGACTAATTCAGCGCGATTGTCATAATACCAGGTTGTTAATTCACCATAACCGGTTTCCATTTTTAGTTCTTCATACGTATCATACACTTGGGTTAAATAGGAAAACAGATAGATTCCCTTTTCCTCCTGAGTCAAAGTTTTCCAATACGCGACAATTGGGGACATTGGAATCTTATCCGTGGCTTGAAATGCCCAAATGTGTGTAATCAAAAAAATTGATAGTACAAATTTCATTTTAACCTCCATTGGTTTGTTCTTTTTCAAATTCATGGATCATTTCTACAAGGTGATCCATAGCCTCTTCTTCTCTCACTTTTCCGCGGTTTTCTCCCTTGTAATAAATATGACCACTTCCTTTACCGAAAGCAATCCCAATATCAGTATGTGTTGCCTCTCCGGGTCCATTCACTGCGCATCCCATTAGAGCTATGGACATGGGAGTTTCAATATTCTTCAACTTATCTTCCATTTCTCGAGATATTTTAAATAGGTCAACCTCTAACCGTCCGCAAGTTGGACAAGCTACTATTGTTACGCCCCTGGTAGCCAATCCCAATGATTTCAGGATTTCAAATCCTACGTGCACCTCCTCCACGGGATCATCGGTGAGACTTACCCGGATTGTATCACCAATACCTTCCGCCAATAAAGATCCAACACCAACAGCAGATTTGATGCTTCCTGATTTGGTTGGTCCTGCTTCGGTAACACCGAGATGAAGGGGATAGTCAAACTCAGAGGAAAATAACCGGTAGGCATCCATCATCAGGTTTACGTCAGAAGCTTTCAGTGAAACAATAATATCATCAAAATCATTTTCTTTGCAGATGCGAATGTGTCTCTTGGCACTTTCCACCATAGCTTCCGGTGTGGGATATCCGTATTTTTCGATTAAATCTTTTTCAAGGCTCCCGGCATTCACTCCAATGCGAATTGGGAGATGTGCAGATTTGACCTTATCAAGCACCGCTTTTACACGATCCTTTTTGCCAATATTTCCGGGATTGATCCTGATCTTATCTGCGCCCGCATCGACTGCTTCCAAGGCCATTCTAAAATTGAAATGAATATCTGCAATTAACGGTACAGTCATCCGCTTTTTAATTTCTTTTAGAGTATTTGCAGATTTTTGATCAGGAACCGTGATGCGGATAATCTGACAGCCTGCTTCCTCCAATCGTTCCACTTCTTTTAAAGTTGCGTCTAAATCGTGGGTTTTTGTGGTGGTCATAGATTGAACAGGGATAGGTGCCCCACCACCGATTGGTATATCGCCAACCAATACCTGACGTGTTTGTTTTCGTTCAATCATAATAGATACGTTTCTTTTTCAAATCTACGGTGAATTTACGGATCAATTATAAAATATTATAACCTGGAATGAAATGTATTTAGAACAATTACATTTGACATGATCATAGATAGAAATCAATCTATAAAAGGGGAGTTAAAATACTTCTTTGCCTTTGTTATTGCTGTGGAATTATTATCCAAACTTATGCACACTTGGTAGGCCTGTTTTGCTTCCTCACGATTTCCCTTCCTATCATGGATCATCCCCTTTAAGAGCCAGGCATTTCCTAAAATAACATCCAGCTCTGCATGATAATTGTTTAAAGCTTCTTCCACATTTTTTAAAGACGTATCATCCTTTCCATGCAGGAATTGAAAGAGAGCCAACTCATATTTGAGGTAACTCCAATACCAATCTTGCTGAATAGACGTCAAAAAGGGTAATTCTTCTTCTAATGCACTCAATAAGGTCTGTGCTTCTTCATCTTTCTCCATTCGAATGAGGCATTCCAAGAAGAGAATACCATAAAAATAATTTTTAGGGAATTTCTCTCTCAAATCCCGACTATGTAATAAAGCTGACCGGGGATCATCCTCCATCCACAAGGTAATAAACGCAACTATTTTTTTTGCTTCTATCCAGGAAAATTCCCCCTGTGTTGCAGCTTTTTCAATTTTTGCCAATCCTCCCTTGCGATTTGCATCAATTCCCATAAGCTTTGCGCCCAATTGAATGAAACCTGGATTCAAACCGGCATAATATTCCACGATCCCCACTGGTAATTGTGCATCAACGATATCAGGATTATTCCTTGCGACATCCTGAATCAATCGGAAGCCTTTATACGCATTTACCAGTGTAGACAGCCATTGTTTACGGCCTAGGCTCACCCGGGCACGAAGACCAATCGCACATCCCAGATATAAACCGTATTCAGGATCCTGAGGGTATTTATTTTTCAGCATTTTTAATACTGGTATAACTGTGTCCAGACTTTTGGACAAAACGGAATAGGTATTTTCAGTGGCGTGGTTCGCTTCGCTATGAAGCATCCGGGCCGCAACCCAGGTAAAGTGAGCATGAGGATTATCAGGATACTCTATCCGCGCTGAATCCAATATGGTAATGGCTTCAGCTGTCTCATAATTGTAAAAGGCATTTACAGCTTTCCATACCAGTGTATCCCCCGGCTGAGTTGCAGAAAGAATGGAAAGGTATAATCCAAGAGAAACTGCAGTCCTATTCAAGATGAAATTCATTAGGGTTGAATTAGACTGCTATCTTTTTCAATGCAGTAATGCGTTCGAGAACAGGTGGATGGCTGTGATCTAACAGTACAGAAAGAGAATGCGGAGTCAAGTTTCCCAGATTTGAAACAGAAAGATTTTTCAACCCTGAAATTAGATGTTCTGATTTTTCCGTTGTTTTTGCTGAATAGGCATCAGCCTGGAACTCATTTCTTCTTGAAACCGCATTCATAATAACTGAAAGGACAAGTTCAACCGGGGAATAAAGTATCATGAAAAAAGTCAGTCCTCCGTAGACCGAAATTTCTTTCATTTTAAACGCTTCAAATAATCCCGGATTATCAATAAAAATGGAAAGGAGCCAAAACAAAAGACCAGTATGAAGTATGGAAATCAGTATGCCCACTTTTATATGATGTTTTTTGTAATGTCCAACTTCATGTGCAAGAATTGCGACCATTTCATCGTTGGAATGTTTTTCCAGTAAAGTATCAAAGAGGGCAATCCGCTTCTGCTTACCAAACCCCGAAAAATAGGCATTCGATTTCGCCGACCGCTTGGAGCCATCCATTACATCAATCCGGCTGAGTGGAAATTCCACTTTTTGAGCGTAGTTTTCAATGGCTGTCCGGAGTTCTCCCTTTTCAAGCGGTGTAAATTTATTAAACATGGGAGCAATGACTAAAGTAAATAGAGGCTGTATCAGAATCATAAAAAGCCCAATGATCCCCCATGCATACAGCCACCCGTATTCCCCTGTCTTTTCAAAAAAGAATAAAATGGCAGTAAGGAATACACCTCCAAGGACCAATGTGAGAAGATATCCTTTCAGTTTATCCAGAATAAACGTTTTTAGCGTCATTTTATTAAACCCAAAATCTTCTTCAATCACAAAATTCTGATACAAAGAAAACGGTGTGGATATCAAGTCGCTTGCAAAAAATAATATCCCGAAAAATGCCAATCCACTGGGGAGAGTAGACAAGCCGAATCCCCGAACAATTTGATCTACAAAATTAAATCCACCAAAAAGAATGAACACCAAAATTACAATAAGGTCAAAAGAAGTTGTGAAAAATGCAAACCTGGTATTTACCCGGGTATATTCCTGGGATCGAGCATATTTCTCTTCATCATAATATCCCTGAAATTCATTTGGGAGTCCAGGGTCAAGTGCTTTCAGGTTCAATACCCGGACCAAGGTTCGAAGGAGAAACTCCCCAATAAGGGCGGATAGAATAATAAGTAAGTATATGTTCATTGTTTCCCTAAAGGGATTTATAAATGAAAAATGAAGTCAGACAGCTTGAATTAAATTGGAATACCGAAATTATCCTATGAGCATTTGAGCAGGTCCATGGCGCGTAACCCGTCTTTTCCCATTGTAGTTGTAAAACCGACAATATCAGTAACAACACAATGTCATAAAGCTGCCATTGTTAATAGTGTTGGCCAGGCATGATCAATTGAAGGGATGTTCAAATTAAATGGAACAACAGGCTCAGGTTTGTGTTAATCAAGAGCCTTGCTGTGCAACAATAAGCCAACCCTTTGCTTCATTATTTTCGGGGTTCAACTCCAAACTTTTTTCCCAGGCTCCTCTTGCCATCATGTTCTCACCTATTGCCCAATAGGTGATTCCTAATCCCAGGTAGGCTCCAGAATCTTTGGGACGAAGTTCAATGACTTCCTGGTAAGCGGTAAACGATTCCCTGTACATCGCTTGCTCCCGGTAATGTTTTCCTAAAATCCGCAAGGCCTCGGGGAGCCAAATGTATGTATTTGGATTGGTCCTCATAGCGTTATCAAAGGCGGATCTGCTCCTGCTGTATTCGCTTGTTCGATTATATTCTATCGCCAAAATATAATAAGCCTCAGGTAGAAGATTCTTCACAAGCCGGTGATCCTTTTGATAATGAAGAAGGCTTTCCCAAGCTGATGCTGCCCTGCTCCACTCCCCTGCATTGAAAAAACTCAAACCCTGCATATAACGGCCGTTAATATCTCCCGGATTCAAAGTGACCGCATCCTTAAAAGAGAGAGCAGCATAAAGGAACTGGCCTCTATTATAGTACAAATTTGCAAGAGCAAGATGAATATCCTGGTTTTTCGGATCAAATTGAATGGCACCTTGGTAAGAATATCTTGCTTGTTCTATTTCACCATTTTGCTCTAACCCAATTCCCTTAAGATACAAAAATCCACTGTGATTGGGATGCTGCTCCAGCCCTGCCTCAGCCAGGCCAATGGCTTCATCATAAAGTTCATTTTCTAATTTCTCCCGAATGATTGCCATTTTCTGGATTGGTCCACTCTGGTTCTGACGAATCGATTTTTTGAGGAATTCCATGCCCATTTTTTTTGTATCTCCAGCATCTAAATAAGAATACATTGCCTCCAGGGTTGGCTGGTGATCCGGTTTAAGGTTGAGTGCTTCCTCAAAAAGATAACGGGCTTTATCCAAATCCCCAAGGGATGCATACAGTAAACCAAGGAAAAAATGATTATCAGGATTGTAGCTCTCCTGTTGAATCAAATCCAGGTAGATTTCCTTCGCTTTATCCCAGTCCTGTTTTCTTTCATACAGTAGACCTAATTTTCTTTTTAGTAGAATATTCCCTGGTTCAACCAGTAATTGCTTCTCCAATGTTCGAATATCATTTTCAAACCTGGATTTAGATCGAATATCTTTCCTGTAGGTATGTTCATATGAATTTCGAGCCATATACTCTGATTGTCTCCTGCTGGAGTTTAGAGATTCAGTTATATCAAAAATCTCCCCGGCTAATTTCATTGCGTTGGGTCTTTTCTCCGCAGGTTTAACTGATCTATCTGATTCCTCCGGGAAAGATTTTCCCTTTTCCCCTTCCTTTGCAAAAAGAATGGGTTTTATACCTAAAAAAGAAGTTAATTTGTCAATTTGTGTCTTTATTTTCTTATCGGGAAAAAGTTTGTAAGCATTAATCAAGTCTTCTAGAGCCCCTTCATAATCCTTCTCTTTCGCTTTTTTTAACCCCTCCCTGTAATAATTTTCTGCTTCTATTTTACCTGTTGCAAAAAGAATGGGTTTTATACCTAAAAAAGAAGTTAATTTGTCAATTTGTGTCTTTATTTTCTTATCGGGAAAAAATTTGTAAGCCTTAATTAAGTCATCTAGAGCCCCTGTATAATCCTTCTCTTTCGCTTTTTTTAACCCCTGCTTGTAATAAGTTGCTGCTCCCAATTCATCTGTTATGAGAGAGACCCCTCGCAATTTACTGATCTTTATTGCAGTAGTTGGTTCAGCAGACTTTTTTCCCTCGGTAACCTGGATATCTTTCTCCTCATCCTTCTCTTCCTTTACAAAAGGAGTTGTTTTTTTACCGAAAAAAGAAGCTAATTTGTCAATAAAAGGTGTCTTTTTAGTAGATAAAGACTCTCTAACCTCCTCATCCTTTTCAGCAGGAGTTGTTTTTTTACCGAAAAAAGAAGCTAATTTGTCAATAAAAGGTGTCTTTTTAGTAGATAAAGACTCTCTAACCTCCTCATCCTTTTCAGCAGGAGTTGTTTGTTTGTCAAGAAAAGAAGCTAATTTATCAATTTGTGTTTTTATTTTCTTATTGGGAAAAAGTCTGTAGGATTTTTTCAAATCTTCTAGAGCTTCAGCATAATCCTTCTTTTCCGCTTTTTTTACCCCCTGCAGATAAAAGAATTTTGCTGCCTCTTTAAC
>DTUJ01000127.1:0-4337 GCA_012964235.1 Fidelibacterota bacterium | reverse complement strand
TCTTTTCCGCTTTTTTTACCCCCTGCAGATAAAAGAATTTTGCTGCCTCTTTAACTTCCCTGGTTGGATTTATTGGCTCGGAAGCCTTTTCCTGCTGTCTCCCTACTTCCTTGGGCATCACTTCATCATCCAATCTCTGCTGTGCATACAGACTGGATCCTGGCATCAGGATTAACACGGACAGGAATACCCCTGTAATGAACAGCAGCAAACCTTTCCGTGAGGAATAGTGATTATTCTTTAACATGTTGAACTCCGCATTTGTCCTTTCACCCTCGTGAAAGCACGTTATTGAAATATAGTTACTTCGCAGCAATAATATTTAAATGGAATATAGGATGTAGAACTTTCATTGTCAAACATTAAATAAAATGCACTATTTTGAAAAAAAAGGCCTTTTTCAGACCCATTTTTAGGCGCAACGCATAAGGAATGTTAGAAGTATGGAAGCAGAATGGAAAATCATTCGCCAGGGAGGACTCAAATGTACATGTTCCATTTCTAATCCAATTGTTCCAAAAATAATATGCTGTAAAAAACGTAAAATATGATAAAATTTCTTTTCATCTTCCATCTTCGTCGTTCTTCATAATCATCTCAGCTTTCTGCATATCTTCCGGAGTGTTAATATTAAAAAAACCATAAAAAGAGTCAGAGTGTCCCTTTGGCACGTGTTTTATTTTTACAGTGACATGATCAAAAAGATCAGACACCTTGTAATTCTTTGATTCAATCTGGTTTTCTATCATTTTTATGCAATCCTGATGATATACGGCACAAAGCGGCTCAACACCCCTGCCAAAATCGATTGATAAAATGTCATAACCCCCAGCATCGTCGCATAGGGAACGAATCAGTTCTTCCGGGATAAAAGGCAGATCGCAGGCAATGACAAGACATTGAGGGAAGGAAGAATGCTTCAAGGCAGTATAGATTCCCCCAAGGGGGCCCAAGTTGGCAATAAGATCGGGAAAAACAGGAATATCCAAAAATGTTAAAGCGTCAGGTTTATTTGCAATAACGATTGTTTCAGCAAACAGGTTTTTAACCTTTTCGTGCACTCTTTGCACCAGTTTCTTCCCATTGACCTCCAATAGAGCTTTATCCTTCCCCATCCTGGATGAACGACCCCCTGCTAATATTGCACAGCTTATTTTATATCGCATGTAACACAGTACTTTTTAACCAATAAATCTAAAAAAAGAAGCATATTCGAAGGATGTCGTGCCTATTCATGGGTAAAGTGAAATGTACCCAATAGCTTTTTTTGAAAATGAATTTATATTAGTAAGGAGGATCGTTATGTTGTTTATGGTTTGGGCACTACAAGTACGGGGCAGTTTACTGTATTAATAATTCCTTCATCTTCAGAATCAAAAAATTGATCTTTAAACCTATTTATTTTCCTGTGCCCTAAAATCAGAAGATCGATGCTTTTGGCTGCTTTTGAAATTTCCTTATGTACAAGTTTACCTGTGAGAATTTGAACTTCCATCCGTTTTGCAATCTCTTCATGCCCCGCATTCCGAAACAAGTCCCGAATTTCCTCTTCAGTAAAGTCATGGCCGACACTATCCATCATCATCGACATTTTCCCAGCGTGCGGATCATTCACATGAACTGCAATTAATTTTGCATTAAACGAATTTTTTAACCGGGCTACCTCATCAATAACCGGGGTTTCATCTCCCCTTCCTGACAGGGCCACCATAATATTTTTATAACCCATCAATCACTCCTGAAATAATTCTTTTACAACTGCCAAGAAATTTATGATCAATCGATGAACGAACAAAGTGTTACTGCCACCCGGCAATACTCTAATGAATCAGCAGGATAAAATGCCGGGAACACTTTAAATCTTTAGCATTTAATGAGTGTTAATGTTAAAAGATACTATTTTTGATCATTATTCGCTGGGGAGTGGTTATAAAAAGTGTGATCTGAATCAATTTTGGAGGGTGCCTTCACTTTTTTTCTTGTAAGTGAAACTTCGAACCATTTATATTGGATTTACGTCTTTCGAATTGTTCTCATTGAATGGATTGTACAAAAAAAAATCAAATCTTGCTTTACATTCTAGAAAACCTTATTATACGCTGAAATTTGGACGGTAAAACTGTTCATTTTTCGATTTATTACCGAGAATTATTACATAATTAACAAATAAAACGAGGCCAGTTATGAAAAAAATATCATTCTCAATTATTGCATTTTTCCTCATGCTTTGCATGGGTACTAACCCTCTGTTTTCACAGGACTATGAGGAGGAAGCCAGCGATACAACTGCTGTTGAAGACCTTGAAGATGAAATTGATGAGGCATTCCTTGAAGAAGAAGGATTCGAGGAAGAACCCGATATAAGGGGTGAATCGTGGTTTAAGCTTCCTGGCGGTCTTTCTCTACGTTCTGCCGGTGTAAATCTTGGCTTTTACAAACCATCCATGGCATATTGGAACGACAGCTATGGAAGTTCCGCCCAACATCCAAACACTCCCTGGACAGTTTCATCATCGTTTGGAATGTCTTTTTTATTCCAGGCCGGCATGCGCCTCAATCTCAATGCTGAAAATACACTTTGGACAGAGTTAGAGGTTGGATTCTGGTCTGGATCTGCTGAATTGAAAGGAACATATGCAGAGGATGGTACAAATGGAACAGAAAAAATTGAGTACAGTATCATGCCAATAAATATTTCTGTTGGCTATTCACTTTCTGATTTACTTCTTTCTGGTATGTATGCTGGAGCAGGCTTTGGAGCTAATAAAATTACCATGACCCAGACTCAAGATTCAGATACACCAAAAGAGAGCTCTGGCTTTGGGACAATGTATCATCTTTTGGTTGGCTATGATTATCCTCTAACAGATCAGTTGTCCCTGGGCGCAGAACTTCAAATCGCTTTAGGTGGTCATAAACATTCACAGGTTTCTGAAACATCAGATACGGTCCCGGTCCAAACTACTGAACAAAAAGATATATCACTGTCTGGTCCAAAAATTCTTCTGCAGCTCAATTATTTGTTTCAAACGGATAACGATTGAGGGGTAGTAAATGGCGGTATTTTTTATTATCTCTTTTCATCATAACTCCTATAATCAGTAAACAAGTCGGGGAAGGTTATGACGGTGTTGTACACACTATTGAAAAACAGGGCTTTGAAAACCTCCAAATAAAAATGGAAAACAGCCATATTAAAATTGCATATGAAAACAGAGTTTACCGGTCAGAAATGAATGCAATGGGCAGCATATTGACGACAATCCTGAATTCGGATATTGCTGACAGTGTTTCTCTCACTCCTATGAACAAAATGCTTCCTCTTACCGAAATCGGTGTAAATCTGGATGACTTCAGTTCTTTTCTGAAGGGAAATACAGACAACACAACTTTTTCCTCTCAGATATCAGTTAACATGGTTCATGGAGATTGGGATGAGCTCGAAAATATACCTGTGTTAAACCCGTCGTCAAAAAGACTGGAAGTCACAATTAATCCAGGCATCGAAGCAATGTTTCACACAAGCCAGGGACCTGCGATCTGGAAATTGAATTTAATTCCTAAAGTATCCTATTCTTTTAGAAAAGGAACTCAATTTGTTCTTGAAGGGATAATTCCTCTCTATTACCAGTTCCATGAGGAAACAAAACAAATCAAACTGGGATCAGCATATATAAGTTATATGCATAAATTGAACAATTCTCTTTGGACATCTACAACTATGGGTGTCTTTCCCTGGAAAACTGCCTACAGAGGTGGATCTTTTCGTGATTTTTATCGGTATGGCATCTCAAACGAGACCGCTCAATTCTACCTGAACGGAAAAATAAATCTTTCTATGAAACTGGATTACACTGCACATTTAGATTACCTTGATGGGGTCTGGGGCTATCATTCTGCCAGCTTGGGGAAATTTACCTGGCGGGGGAACCTGGGCTATCGTTTCAATAAGCAGGATATACATATAAACCTTGGCCATGGAAAAAACCTTTATGAAAAATCACTTACAGAGCTGGAAATAACCCGTTCTTTCAGAGAAATAGATATTGGGTTCCATGCGCGCTGGAATGAAGGTGATGAATTCTCACATTTTACCCTGGGGCTGCTCCTTGATATTCCTGTCCCCTTTTTCCAAATCCAGAATAATGCAGTAATCCTGAATTCTTTTAAACGATTTTGGTGGGAATTTTCTTACCATGATAATCCACAAGGCGGGTTTCCAAAAACAAAAACATCTGTGCTAGATTTCCAAAAGAGGATGTATCCATCCTACATAAAAAATAATACTAAATTATTTCTAAAAAACAATTGACAGTAATAAATAAAAGAGGCAATAC
>DTUJ01000126.1 GCA_012964235.1 Fidelibacterota bacterium | reverse complement strand
CCTGTCTTTGAAATCGAGTATGAAGATGGAGAAAAGGAATATGAATTCAAATATAATGCCGGTAGCTGTTACAGAATTAATAAACTCCTTAGAATTGGTTTGGAGATAAAGGGGGGCAAAAACGGCCATTATCTGGGACCCGTCATTTCCCATGGAAATGATACCTTTTGGGTTGCTTTGGGTTCTGCAGTTGCATTTACGGAAATTAAAAATAATAAGCCTGAGTTTATGTTGCGGATGATTTTAGGAATTCATTTATAATCAATACAGATTGGGGAAATTGATTTTCCCCTAGTCCTTGTCTAGTTAAAAGAATGTAATTTTAAAAAAATATTGTGATATATACTATGAGGATTTTAATATTCGACTGTACAGTCGAATATTAGACTAAGAGTATTATGACAATTTCTAAAAGACAACTTGAAGAACGGGAACTGCGGAAAGAGCGAATTTTGACGGGTGCCCTGAATGTCTTTAAAAAAAAGGGAATTGAAGGCGCAACTATGGATGAAATTGCAGCCAGTTCAGGTTTCGGGAAAGCTACCCTTTATTATTATTTTCATTCAAAGGAAGAAGTGTTTTCTGCCATTCTGGTAAACGGTTGGGAATCAATTTGGATGAGTCTTGAACCCATCATTGCTAGTGAAAAAAGTCCGCGAAAGACGTTCATTAGTATATTGTTGCGAATAGCAGAAAATGCCCGCAGTAATCAAGGGCTTTACAGTTTTCTTTTTAATGTCCCAAAATTAATTAACATCGAAGAACAACCCTGGAAATCATACCAAAACAGGTTGTATGCAATTATTCAAGGCTTATTGGAAGACGGAGTGATGGCCGGAGAATTTCCACCACTTGATACTCAACTATTATTTAAAGCAATGGGAGGATTGTTCATGGGATTGGTGTTTATGGGAGACCGGGAAACACCAGTTTCGGAAAAAGAAATAGAGAATTTATTGAATCAGCTCATTACCAATCCTACACAGAAATAATTATGTGCAGGTTCGTGTCATTATATGTTTTTATTCTACCGGTCTGTTGGGCAACCACAATCTCAGGTTATGTCAGGGATAGTGTTACTGGAAAATCAATTCCAAATGCAAATGTGTATATACAGGAAACTGGAGATGGAACTGCATCAAGTCCATACGGCTATTATGAAATAAACCTTATCGAGGGTAATTATACCATGGAAACTTCTGTGATAGGTTTTAAAACTGATATAAGAAAAATAAATGTAGGTAATGAAATTTTAGAATTCGAGATAAAATTAAAACGTGCTATTCTCGAATATAGCGAAATTATAGTCAAAGGACTATTTACGTCCCGCCTTGGCTATGAATCTGTAGATGTTATCAATGCAGAAGAAATCAATTCCAGGGATAAGGAATCCATTCCGGATGTACTCAGGACAATACCTGGTGTTGATGTTCAATTTGCCCATCCAAATGGACGGAATGTGAATGTGTCTATTCGCGGATCATCAGATTATAAACCTGGTGGATATAATAACCGCATTCTAATGCTCCTCGATGGATTCCCAATTCAAATCCCAAACAGCGGTGCTCCGGACTGGAACTCACTTCCATTGGAAAGTATACAGCGAATTGAAGTTGATAACAGTCCCGCTTCCGCTCAATACGGTCATAATTCCATGGGAGGAGTCATTAACCTAATTACGGATGACGGGAGTATGGAAAGCAGTACAACACTTCGGTTTTCAGGCGGCAGCTATTCAAAAGCACAAACCAGCATCACACATAACAATCAAAAGGGAAACTGGCGCTACGGCATCAATGCCATGGCGCAGACTTCCAGCGGGCATCGATTTAATGCCGATAATCAAACCGGCCGGCTTAGAACCTATCTTCGCTATGGTGATCAAAAAGGCAGGACATACCGCTTAAGTCATATCCTATCATATTCTGACATCGGTCATCCGGGTTTTGCCAGCACATCTTCTTCTTCCTACCGAAAATCTGAACGGCTATCTCAATATATTCAAGGTCATGGATTTTATCCAATTGGGAAAGGGATATCAATGTCCCATTCGCTATTTCTAAACAAATTCAATACTATTTATTATGACCGAAAGGATACCCCCGAAGATAAAAAAGAAGGGAACCGGGATTATGATGACCTTGCTATCGGACTTCGCTCGGAAATGTTGATTACAAAATGGGCACGCTGGATCTTCATGGCTGGATCAGATGTAGAATGGAGCAGATCAAGAGTATCTGTTTTTAATCCAATCTATGAATCACCCTCTCAATTATCTCTAGGGGGATTTATTCAATCCAAGTATTCTATCGGGAACGGTTGGAGTTTTGGTACCGGACTTCGGTATGATTATCGCAAGTCGGATCCGGGAAGTAATTTCCAAAGCCGGGTATACTCTAATTGGTCACCTAAAATAAACCTGATGTATACTATACGAGGTGAACGTGTATTTACTTTGGCTTATAGTGAAGGATTCCGAGCTCCATCGCTTTCAGAATTATACCTGCTTCATACC
>DTUJ01000125.1 GCA_012964235.1 Fidelibacterota bacterium | reverse complement strand
TTTAATCCTGTGACACAGATCACGTACAGTATACCTCAGCAAAGTTATATTGTGTTAGAAATTTTTGACCTTACAGGTGCTCATATGAAGACACTAGTAGATGGGAAACAGAATTCAGGAATGCAAACTGTCCAGTGGGATGGGACGGATAAGAATGGAATATTGGTTGGGACAGGCGTATATCTTTACCGGATAAATTCAAATACTTTTTCTCAAACAAGGAAGATGGTATTAATTAAATAATTTCTCACAGCCGCCAAATTTATGTGTGAATGATAACACCTTCGATGAAAGTCTTAATAATTATTAGTGAAAGAAAAAAATTGATATTTCGATCTATTTGGTGTACACTTTCTGTCCCAAATCATCAGGTTTCAAAAGGTTTGAAAATCATAAGTAGAAAATGAAAAGAGACAAACGGAGGAAAAAATGAAAAAGTTAATGTCCTTAATATTAGTCTTTACTTTCGC
The DNA here is from genome assembly GCA_012964235.1 of Fidelibacterota bacterium. Classification (GTDB taxonomy): domain Bacteria; phylum Fidelibacterota; class Marinisomatia; order Marinisomatales; family UBA8229; genus UBA8229. The sequence continues at coordinate 11,485 of DTUJ01000125.1, read as the reverse complement.
AGGAGGAGTTCTTTTTGGTAGTCTTTCTGGCAAGAAGAGGGTAAACAAAGTTCTGAATAATAAACCGATGCTGATGAAAAAGAGAGAACCTCTTCCATCTCTCAATATGCCGGACAATCATCCATCATTCCCTATTACCATTCCCAGTTGGGAGAGTCCCCGGTCTAACAGCGGTAATTTTACTCTGGTTGATTCCTCTACCAATGGTTTTGGAATGGTTGTTGGTGTAACCCGGCCGATTATAACAATTGATGATAATTGGTTTTTTGTTTATAGGCAGTATGCAGGGGTTGAAGGAACGACTCACGGCCAGTTGGGAGGTGCTTTCTCAGAGGATGGAGAGGATTGGACAAGTTATTTTAATTTAAATGCTAATGGTAATCCACCCTGGGGCGGCGGCGGATTTCCAGGTGACGGTGGTGCTTATGCCCAGGCTCGTTATCCCAGTGCCATGGGAAATGCTGACTACCCCTATGCTATTTGGAATGAATATACTGCTTTGGGAGGAACCCCTTATGGCGGACATCCATATTATACCTATGATGAATTCGAATGGGGTGGCGGATCTTTTGCATATCCATTGGAGGTTGATCAAGGATGGGATGATATTCCAAAAGACCTTTGGGTAGGCAGTCCCGAATATTCTACCGACGGGAGTGAGCACTATTTTAACGTTGTCTATAATGATTGGACAAGAAGTGACCGTTGGTTGTTTCACAGTGAAGCGTATCAGGATGGTTTAATTATTTTTGGTGAAGAAATTAAGATTATCGATGAAATGAACCATTTGGAACCCGGAGACGCTGGTGGAAGCTATAATTCAAGTGCGGGAATAAGTATGAGTAATAGTGGACACGGGCTGGTAGGGCTTATTGGTTTGTTTGCTGGTGGCCTTGATGATTTAAGTAGCGTTACAAATTACCATACTGCCATTTTTAAGCTGACTGAGGATCATGGCGAAACCTGGCATGGTCCAGGATCTGATGCTCCACCTTACTATCAGCCTAATTATTACTTTATCCCTGATAACGTCTGGCTGCATATGGTAGCAAATTATTTTGCTCCCGAGTATCTAGCAACGTGTCCAGGTGATACAGCTGAAGCCCTTACTGATATGTGGACCTACTACGAATTTGATATGAGGGTAGATAGTGAAGGCAACCCGCATATAACCATGGAAGTGTTACCCTGTGGTGAAAATTATTGTTACTATCGCAATTCAGATGGAACGAATATTGGCGGAGGTTTTTACCATTTTACCATTGATAAGGACTATATTGGCAATCCCGGTTTTGTAAATACACCAAGTGGATGGAACTATTCCCAGATACTTGATGCCAGGGAGTCCTGGGTGTGGGCTGATCCAACAGGTCAAAGTCTTATTTGGAGTACCCAGGGACAAATTGCTATTAGCGAAGATGACCCGGATGTAATTTGGGTCGTTAGTGATCAAATGGTACAAGGACCTGAAGGCGGCAATTATGATCCGGCAGATCCTTACGATTGTGATGAACCCTATGAGGTATTTTACGAGTCGAGTGAAGATATTCTCGTGTTCAAATCAACTGATAATGGCGCTACATGGTGGAATCCATTAAATGCTACTCCAACACCAGATCCGATAGATTGGATGAATGGCGAAGAGTGCCCTGAGGGAACCATTACCGGCATGTGCAGCCCTGAGGAACAATATCCACATGCGGCACACTGGGCTACGAATGATCGTGTCAATTTAGCATACCAGATGCCAAATTGGTATCATAATGAAATCGGTGACATGTCGGGACCTGATCACTTGAACAGGGTTTATGCCGGCTGGGCAGAATTTACCTCTAACTCAGAACCGCCTTATCCAGGAGGAGGAGCAAGCTCAAGTACTATTGATGTGGCCAACCAAGCTGGTTGGAATCTTGTTGGTTTGCCGGTGGAGGTGGAAGATGCCGGGTATGAAACTCTATTCCCGAATTCGGTTACGAATACGCTCTATGCTTTTGGAGTTGGTTATGAAGGTGCTACTGAATTAGCCTTGGGTGAAGGATACTGGCTCAGGTTTGATGATGCTGGTTCCAATGAACTCACTGGAGGAACTGTTGACAATTTGTTGGCTTCATTAGCTGAAGGGTGGAATTTAGTTTCTGGAGGATCAAATGAATGTGGAATTGATGATCCGAATGGAATTGTTGTACCGAACACCCTTTACGGATTTGGGGTTGGTTATGAACCTTCATCTTCCTTGCAGCCTGGAAGTGGATACTGGCTTCGTACCAGTGCTGCCGGCGATGTGACATTCACAAGTATCGGAGCAGCAAGAGTCAGACCGTTTACCGATCGGATGAAGGACGCAAATTCTATCAGCTTTAATGGAAATGCCATTTATTTTGGTGTAGAGGTTCCTGATAATGAAAAACTCAGCTACAGTCTTCCGCCAAAACCGCAGGCAGGTTCCTTTGATGTCCGCTTCGCCGGAGACTGGAAATATACTGAGAATTCCGGTATCATCGAATTGATGAACAACACTGATATGATCAGTGTTCAGTACTCTATCAAGGATGGCAGTGAGTGGATTCTTGAAAGTACGTCGGGTAAAGTCATTTTAAATGGCAATGGAGAGATTCAGGTAGTGAGCTCTGACAGTTATTCTTTACATAAGGGTAGCGTGAGCAAGACCCCTGAGACATTTGCTTTGCACCAAGGCTATCCGAATCCGTTCAATCCAGAAACTACGATCAGCTATGATATTTCCAATGTTGGAAATGTAGAAATCGTTGTGTATGATATGATGGGTCGTGAGATTAAAACTTTGGTGTCCGGGTACCATACCCCAAGCACATATCAAGTTGTTTGGAATGGAACTGACAACAGAGGAAAGATTGTTCCAAGTGGAGTGTATTTCTACCGGATGAATTCCAGTGAATTCACTCAGGTGAACAAGGTAATGTTCCTTAAGTAAACCAAATACTACTTTTTATATCTATAAAGAGGGTTCCTTATTGGAACCCTCTTTTTTTATCTACATTTCTCTGTAAATCGGTTTTGGGTACATAAGAGTTCGTCTGTAAATTTTCGTTTAATTTATCTGGAGAAATATGTCTGGTCATAGCAAATGGTCCACGATTAAGCGAAAAAAGGGAGTTGCTGATGCGAAGCGGGGGAAAATATTCACGTCAATTATCAAAGAGATAACTGTTGCAGCCCGTATGGGGGGTGGAGATGAGAATGCAAATCCACAGTTAAGGCAGGCAATCGCTAAAGCCAAAACAAATAATATGCCTCAGGATAACATTAAAAGAGCGATAATGAAAGGTACGGGAGAATTACCAGGCGTAAGATATGAAGAAGGAACCTATGAAGGATACGGCCCCGGGGGGGTTGCCATTTTCCTGGAAGTTCTGACCGATAACAAAAAACGGACTGTTGCAGATATCCGCCATCTCATGAGCAAACATGGTGGAAATCTTGGGGAGAATGGCAGTGTGTCCTGGATGTTTGATAAAAAAGGACAAATCCAGGTTGGTATTGAAGCTGGGGAGGAGGAAACAATTCTTGAAGCAGCCTTGGAGTGCGGTGCTGATGATTTTGAGGTTGAAGAGGATATGTATTTAATTTCAACTGATCCCGCAGAGCTCATGCAGGTCAAAGATCAATTGGAAAGCAAAGGATATGAGATTAACTCAGCAGAAGTGGAAATGGTACCAAAAAACCTTCAGAAAGTGGAGAAGAAAGATGTAGATAGAGTTTTGAATCTTATGAATGAGCTTGAAGACAATGAAGATATAAAGAGTGTCTTTGCAAATTTTGATATCGATGAAGCAGATATACCATCGAGTTAAATAAGGTGCGGATTATTGGATTTGATCCGGGGTTAGGCGTATCCGGGTTTGGAATTTTAGAGAAAAAAGGAAATGCTGTACGGGTAATTTGTTATGGTGCAATTCGAACCCCAAGGACAAAAAAACTTCCGGAAAGATTAAAACACTTAAATGATGAAGCGACCAAACTTCTCAAAACGTATACACCAGCTGTGATGGCGATAGAAGATACATTTTATCAAAAAAATGTTAAGTCCGCCATGGCACTGGGGCAGGCAAGGGGTGTTTTACTGTTGGCAGGTGCCAATGCGGGTATTCCTTGTTCAGAATTTGCTCCGAGAAAAGTGAAGCAGTCTGTTACGGGGAACGGTGCAGCTACAAAAGAACAGGTTCAGTTTATGGTCCAGAAAATATTACAGTTGGACAAACCTCCAACCCCTATTGATGCGTCCGATGCACTCGCAATTGGATTGTGTTATCTAAATCAACCGAAGTGGTAAAAAAATGATTGATTCAATTTCCGGTTTGCTGATACAAAAGAATCCAACGTATGCGGTAGTTGATGTGGGTGGAATCCGGTTGAAAGTGAACATCACAATCAGCACCTACGAAAGATTACCATCCACGGGGTCGAATACGGAGTTGCTTGTGTACCTGCACGTCCGCGAAGATATTCTTGCACTATACGGTTTTGATCATGACGACCAGCGATCCATGTTTCTGCTTCTCATTGCGATCAGTGGAATAGGACCCAGGTCCGCAATGGGAATTCTCTCTGGTGCAAGCATCGCTGAGTTTAAAAAACGGATTGTTGCCGGAGATGTAAAATCTCTGACGGTGATTCCAGGAATTGGTCCAAAAACAGCGAAGAGGATCATTGTGGAACTGAAAGAAAAATTTGTCACGGAAAAGGATGATGATATTTCCATGTTATTTGACGCTGAAAAAGTGCCGGATGAAATGAATGATGCAATTCAGGCGCTTCAATCTCTTGGATACAGCCGTGCCCAAGCGCATAAAGCAATGAAGAAACTGGAAAAAAGTGGAGACCTGACAGGAAATCTTGAGGAATTGTTGAAAAAAGCATTAAAAAAAATGTAGGCGGAAAATAAATAATGGCAATCGTAAAACCATTTAGAGGTTTGAGACCCAAACCCGAATTTTGTAAAGAAATTGCATCACCACCGTACGATGTGCTGAGTACGGAAGAAGCAAGGAAGATTGTAAAACAAAATCCAAAATCGTTTCTGAGAATCAATAAGGCGGAGTTAGAATTTTCTGATGATATGAATCCTTATAGCGAGGCAGTATATAAAAAAGGAAAAGCTAATTTACAGCAGCTTATTGATAACGGTTTGATGATCCGGGATGAAAATCCCTGTTTTTATGTATATCGTTTGACGATGGATAATCGCAGTCAAACCGGTCTTGTTTCACTTGTGTCTGTAGATGATTATGACAATGGACTCATTAAAAAACATGAGCATACCCGCCCTGAAAAAGTGAATGACCGTGCTGACCATATCGATTTTCTTGATGCGCAGGTGGGACCTGTTTTTACTGCGTATCGTTTTCAGGAACCAATTCAACGAATTTTCAACACCATTACGGAAAATCCTCCCACAATAGATTTTGTTGCAGATGACACTGTACGTCATGAATTTTGGGTGATCGGTGATCCTGATCTGCAGAAGGGAATCATTTCAGAATTTGCTCCATTTCCACTCTATATTGCCGATGGCCATCACCGAAGTCAATCTGCCTCCGAAGTCTGCAGGAGAAAAAAAGAACAAAATCCGCATCATACAGGCGAAGAAGGCTATAATTATTTTCTCAATGTAATTTTTCCAGATTCAGAACTTACTATTCTACCATACAACCGGGTCGTCCGGGATATGAATGGACTCACAATATCGGAAATTCTGGAAAAAACGGATCACAACTTTGAAATCAGCTCTGTGGATGGAGAAGTAAATCCTGAAGAACTCCACGCATTTGGGATGTATGTGGAAGGAAACTGGTTTTTTCTGAAAGCTAGAGAAGGCAGTTTTGATCCGAATGACCCGACGGGATCCATTGATGCAGCTATTCTTGGTGATAACTTTATTGCTCCGATTTTGGGCATTATAGACCCGAAAACTGATAAGCGAATTAATTTCGTCGGTGGAATTCGCGGCACAAAGGAATTGATCAGATTAGTGAATTCCGGAGAATATAAATTAGCGTTTTCATTGTTCCCAACTTCCGTTAAACAACTGTTGGATGTAGCTGATGCTGGAGAAGTTATGCCCCCAAAATCTACCTGGTTTGAACCAAAACTTCTGAGCGGGATGATCATCAATATGTTAACCGATTAAAAGGGGAAATTATTTATGCTTATTCTTATTTCAGATGCGTTTGCACCGGATCTTCCAGAGAAGCTTTCTCCGTATGGTGACGTCACAGATGATAAGGGAAAACTGCCGGAAGCAACCGTTGTACTCGTGCGCAGTAAAACAAAAGTTACAAGGGAGTATATAGATTCTGCACCAAATCTCAAACTGGTGATCCGTGGCGGTGTAGGACTTGATAACATTGACCTGAACTATGCTGCTGAGAAGGGGATTGCCGTTCATAATACCGCAGCAGCTTCGTCAATTGCCGTTTCTGAACTGGCTTTCACACTGATGATTGCCCTGCCCAATCATGTGACAAAAGCCGACAATACAATGCATGCCGGTCAGTGGGCTAAAAAAGAACTGAGACGTACCGAACTGTATAAAAAGACACTGGGAATTGTCGGGCTTGGAAGGATCGGAACCGAACTGGCTAAAAGAGCGGCTGCTTTTGGAATGAACGTTGTTGCCTATGATCCATTTGTTGAATCAAGCGAAGTTGCAACAATGAAACCAGAATTGAAAGACGTTCTAAACAATTCTGATTATGTTTCTTTGCATCTTCCCCTTAATGAGGAAACCAAAGGAATAATCAATGCCGAAATGCTCAATGAATTTAAGGACGGAGCCTATCTCATTAATACCGGGCGCGGCAAAACAATTGTTGAAGAAGATGTTGTTGAAGCATTGAAGAGTGGAAAACTGGCTGGGTTCGGCAACGATGTATGGTATTCCGATCCACCGGAAAACACACCTTTTATTGATGCTCCGAATGTTATCATGCTGCCACACTTAGGAGCATCTACGAAAGAAAATCTGTTGAGAATTGGGGATATTATCGAATCCATAATCCGTGATTTTGTTTCCACTGATTAACTCGCTTTTAAAAAGGAGATATTACAATGCAAAACCGTGTTTTTAATTTTAATCCGGGTCCTTCTGCACTTCCCGTTGCTGTACTGAATCAAATTCAGGAAGAATTATTGAACTACAAATCGACCGGAATGTCCATACTGGAAACTTCCCATCGTTCGCCTGAATATGAGGAAATTAATACTTCTACAATTACGCTTTTCAAAGAACTTATGGGTATTGGTAATGAGTTTCATGTGCTGTTTGTTGGTGGGGGTGCTTCTACACAGTTTGCCCATATTCCCCTGAATTTTCTGCCCAAAGGAGGGAGAGCAGCCTACGTAGATACAGGCACATGGGCATCAAAAGCTGCCCAGGAGGCAGAAAGAATTGGAAATGTTCATTTAGCCGGCAGTTCTAAGGGAGCTGATTATACATGTATTCCCGGTGCGAGTGAGCTGGAAATTCCGGAAGATTCGGCATATCTGCATATTACTTCGAATAACACGATCAAGGGTACGCAGTGGCACTCGTTTCCTGATACTGAAAATATTCCGATCGTCTGCGATATGTCTTCGGATATTTGTTCACGTAAGCTCGATTTTTCCAGGTTTTCTCTGACCTATGCCGGAGCCCAGAAAAACCTGGGACCTTCTGGGGTAACTGTGGTTATTATTCGAGATGATTTTCTTCAGAAATGCAACCCTGATTTACCAACCATGTTTGATTATCGCACGCATGTAAGTAAAAAATCCCTTTTCAACACTCCACCGGTGTTTGCTATTTATATGTTGAATTTAGTTCTGACGTGGATAAATAATCTTGGCGGGTTAGGCGAACTGGAAAAAATAACGAAGGCGAAAAAAGATATTATCTACAACTTAATAGATACGTATCCGGACTATTTCCGTGGAACCGTAAGGAAAGATAGCAGAAGCTGGATGAATGTAACTCTACGGTTACCTTCTGAAGAATTGGAACAGAAGCTGGTTGCAAAAGGGAAAGAATCAGGATTTGTCGGTTTGAAAGGTCATAGAAGTGTCGGGGGTATCCGAGTATCGCTTTACAACGGTGTACCCCTTGAAGCAGCGGAAAAAGTAGCAGAATTTATGGAAGATTTTAAAAAAGAAAATTAAGTTGGTTGAAAGCAACGTTCCCTGTGGAAGTCAGATGGTAGTATCCTCTGTAAATTGAAGAAATAAACATCCATCTTTTATTTAAAAAGTGATTCAGAATTGCCCCTAAAAAATACGTCTCTTTACAGTCGGCATCTTGCGTTACAAGGCAAAATGGTCCCATTTGCCGGATATATGATGCCAGTCCATTACACCGGAATTGTGCATGAACATCACGCTGTCCGAAACACAGCGGGAATGTTTGATGTCAGCCATATGGGTGAATTTATTATAAAAGGAAAAAATGCGGAATCATTTCTCCAATATATGACAATTAACGATGTAGCAGGTTTAAAACCGGGACAAGCACAGTATTCTGCAATGTGCATGGAAGATGGTGGAATAATTGATGACCTGCTGATTTATCGTTGCAGAGATCGATTTATAATTGTGGTAAACGCTGCCAATATCCAGAAGGATTTTAAATGGCTTGAAAAAAATCTGATGGATGGTGTTGTATTGAAAGATGTAAGTGATGAAATTAACCTAATTGCTCTACAGGGACCGGAATCCAGGAGGATTTTACAGAAAATTATGCCATCGGACGTAAGTATGCTGCCATTTTATCATTGTATCGAAGATAAATATGAAGACAATAACATCCTTGTTGCGCGTACAGGTTATACAGGGGAACTTGGTTTTGAGATTTACGGAAATCTGAATGTGATTCCTATAATTTGGGATGTTTTGATGGAAGTTGGTAAGGAGCATGGAATTGTTCCTGCAGGGTTGGGTGCCAGAGATACGCTTCGTCTTGAAATGAAATTTTGTTTGTATGGGAATGATATTGATGAATCTACAAACCCATTTGAAGCTGGATTAGGATGGATTACAAAACTGGGGAAAGGGGATTTTATTGGGAGAAGAGCTCTTATGCGGCAAAAGGAACAAATTTCCCGTCGATTAGTATGTTTTGAAATGATGGAACGGGCAATCCCAAGGAATGGATATCCGATTTTTTTTGGAAATAAAAAAAATGGAGAAGTAACAAGCGGATCTCAATCCCCCTCTTTAAAAAAAGGGATAGGCCTTGCTTTTATAAACCATCCCTATACAAAGGTAGGGACAATATTAGAAGTTGGAATTCGTGGTCAGAAAAAATCTGCTATTATAGTAAAACCACCATTTTATAAAAATGGCACGGTTAACATTTAATTTTGTTTTTTTTCAACAAAAGGTTTTTAATGAATGTTGTACATTTTCTAACATAAAAAACAATGTTAAACAAAATATTCAGCAAAAAAATGGATTTATTTTTAAATATTTTCACTCTCAAGAAAATAAGTTAGTATGAAAGAACGCAGATTAGAAATAATCGGTATTTTGATCATTATCATTTCTCTTCTGGTTTTAGCAAGTTTGATAGGATTCAATCCCAGTGAAGAGGTAAGGGGAATTCCTCCTAATTTACCAACTGAAAATCCCATGGGGATTGTGGGTGTTTTTATTGCTGATTTTTTCATTAAAAAGACATTTGGTATTTCCTGTGTTATTTTCCCAATACTTGGAATTATCTGGGGATGGTGGTTTTTCAGCCGAAAGAAATTAAAATCTCTCAACAGAGCTACAGGGTATACCCTTGGGGCTGCATTCCTCTTTTCAATAACTGCTGGATTGATTATTCTTCTCGCGGGGGAAAACACTGATAATGATTTTGTTTTATCTGGATTGATCGGCGGGACCATCGCAAAATTATTAATGGATCAACTGGGCACCATTGGTGGGATGTTAGTATTGATTGGATCCTGGCTTGTACTTGTTCGCGGATATTTTTCATGGAGTTTTTATAAACCTATTAAATCTTTTACCGAGGAGGTTAATGATTGGAAAGGAAAAAAGGAACTAAAGAAAAAGTTGAAAACTTCTGAAGATGCTAAACGGAAGCATACAAAGGACCTTCTATCCACGATAAATGATCAGGAAATGAAGCAGAAAAAGGACTCTCCTGTAGAAGAAGAAACTGAGCCTGTTACAGAAGAAGTTACAGATGAACCCCCATCTGATTTAGAACCGGAATTAACATCTAACGTGGAGGCACAGGAAGAATCTGAATTAGTTGATCAAGAAAAGGAAATGGATGGAATCACCAGGCCTGATGAGAAGTCAGAGCAAAGACAAACAGAAGATAAAATTGGATCTGGTGAAGGCGTTGAAGTTGGGGAAATGGTAAAGGAAAAAGAAATAGATCTTGATTCTATCAAAGATCGTCAAGTGCCTAAACGGGAATATCAATTACCGTCAACTGACCTTTTGACAACGCCAATTTCTATTTCCGAAGGAATGTCCCGGGATGAATTGTTAGAACGTGCAAATTTTTTAACACAGTCTCTTGCAACATTTGGTGTAGAAGGGAAAGTGGTCAATGTGCATCCAGGACCGGTCATTACATTGTTTGAAGTGGAGCCAGCGGAAGGAGTTCGGGTAAATAAATTTGTACAATTATCGGATGATCTTGCACGTGTTATGGAAGCGAGCAGGGTTCGTGTGATTGCTCCAATACCCGGAAAATCTTCTGTTGGAATTGAAATACCAAACCGGAATCCTGCAATGGTCTATTTCAAATCAGTAATAAACTCAGAAAAGTTTGCAAATACAACGTCCAAATTAACATTAGCAATCGGAAAGAATACATCAGGTGAAATTGCAACATTAGACCTTGCGCAAATGCCTCATCTATTGATTGCCGGAACAACGGGATCGGGGAAATCCGTATGCTTGAATACGATTCTGTGCAGTATTCTTTATCAAGCAACACCGGATGAAGTAAAATTTATGATAATTGATCCCAAAAAAGTGGAAATGACGCTGTATAGAGCTTTAGCACCATATTATTTGCTGAAAACAGAGGATTTTGATGAACCAATTATAACCACAATGGAAAATGCTATCTTGGCTCTCCGTGCGCTGGAAAAAGAAATGGATAATCGGTATGTAGTATTAGCTGATGCTGTTGTTCGAAATATCGATGAGTATAACAAGAAGATGAAAAAAGAAGACCAGCCAATTATGCCCTACATCCTTCTTGTTATTGATGAGCTAGCCGATTTGATGATGATGAGTGCAAAAGATGTTGAGACTCCGATTGCCCGTCTTGCTCAGCTTTCACGTGCTGTCGGAATCCATCTTGTGATTGCAACGCAGCGTCCTTCGGTGGATGTAATTACCGGTGTGATTAAGGCAAATTTTCCATCCCGAATTGCATTTCAGGTAGCAACTAAGATTGATTCCCGTACGATATTGGATACTCAGGGTGCTGAAAAATTAATCGGCAGGG
>DTUJ01000124.1 GCA_012964235.1 Fidelibacterota bacterium | reverse complement strand
TTCAGACTCAAAAAGTGCTGGATAATTTGAAAGCAGAGAATACTTATAAAGAAGCCAGGCTGAAACACACTGAACAATTTCAGGAAATATTGTTTGATGAAATAGTGGGACGGATTAAAAAAGATGACGAATCCGTTCCTTATTTACACAACGGGTATTGGTATTATACTCGTTTTGAAAAGGATAAAGAGTATCCCATATACTGCCGCAAAAAAGAATCGCTGGACAATGCAGAAGAAATAATGATTAATGTTAATGAATGGGCGGAAGGCTACGACTATTTTTCATTAACAGGGCTGTCTGTTAGTCCAAATAATCGTTTATTGGCATTTAGTATAGATACTCTGAGCCGGCGTATCTATACAATTAAAGTTAAAAATTTAGAAACGGGTGAAATTCTTTCTGATGAAATTATAAGTACTGAAGGTGGAACAACTTGGGCAAATGACAATCAAACTTTCTTCTATACAACAAAAAATGAAGTTACGCTTTTATCAGAGCATATTGATAGACATAAGCTTGGAACATCTCAATCCAAAGATGTTAGGGTCTACACTGAAAAAGATAATTCCTTTTACATCGGTGTCTATCGTTCTAAATCTGATAAATATATCATCATTTATAATTCCAGTACTCTGTCCAGTGATTATCATGTTTTGAATGCTGATAACCCTGAAGGTAAATTTCATTCATTTTCTCCCAGGGGGAAAATGAATGAATATTCCATTGAGCATTACAAAGATAAGTTTTATATCATCACCAATTGGAACGCTACTAACTTCCGGCTGATGGAGACACCGGATGATGCGACATCCAAGAAAAACTGGACAGAAGTGATAGCGCATCGTGATGATGTTTTATTGAGAGAAATTGATGTTTTTGAAAATCATTTAGTGATCAGCGAGCGGAAAGAAGGACTACATCAACTGCGTATAATTGATCAACAATCAGGGAGCGAACATTATATGGATTTTGGGGAAGATGTTTATGCTGCGTACACACTCACAAACTTGAACTTTGATACCAATATTTTACGGTATGGTTTTACATCACTGAAAACACCGTTTTCGACGATTGATTACAACATGGATACACGTGAATCCACATTATTGAAACAAACCGTGGTAGTTGGAGGTCACAATCCCGATGCTTATAAGACAGAACGTCTTTATGCCACAGCACGTGATGGTAAAAAAGTTCCGATCTCGATCATTTATAAAAAAGGATTTAAAAAAAACGGCAAAGGAAATGTGTTGCAATACGCTTATGGCTCATACGGATCAACCATCGATCCGTCGTTCAGTTCAACCCGATTGAGTTTATTGGACAGGGGCTTTGCTTTTGCAATTGCCCATATTCGAGGAAGTCAGACGTATGGACGTCCCTGGTATGAAGACGGTAAGCTGTTTAACAAGATGAACACGTTTACAGATTTTATCGATTGCAGTAAATTTTTGATACAGGAAAAATTTACGAGTGCAAATCATTTATTTGCTATGGGCGGGAGTGCGGGCGGGTTACTCATGGGTGCAGTATTGAACTTGGCCCCCGAATTGTACAGAGGTGTATTAGCTTCTGTTCCATTTGTGGATGTGGTTAATACGATGTTGGATGAAACTATTCCGCTTACATCAAATGAGTGGGATGAATGGGGTGATCCACGGGAAAAGAAAGAGTTTGATTATATGATGACATATTCACCTTACGATAATGTGGAGGCTAAGGATTACCCCAATATGCTTGTGACCACTGGTTATTTTGATTCCCAGGTACAATATTGGGAACCGCAGAAATGGGTGGCTAAACTCCGTGATATGAAAACTGATGATAATGTGTTGATTTTTCATATTAATATGGAAGCGGGTCATGGCGGGAAATCAGGTCGGTTTCGTTACTTCCGTGAAGTAGCACTGGAATATTCTTTTATGTTTGATCTTGCAGGAATTGAAAGATAATGTATAAATACCTTATTATTTTGGGAGCTATTGTTGTTCTTTTTGGACAGAATCAAAACCGTCTATTCTGGGACGGAAGGGACTGGAAACGGGTAGAACAGCTTGTGGATTACAATCCGGAACTTTCATATAGAGTAAAGGCTGCCTACGTGAACGGTGTACTGGATGGACGTTTGTTTTATTATTTCAAGATCTGGGCAGAGCAATCAGAGTTTGCAGACAGCATATTCGCAGAAACCCCCGATTATTTATCGACAAAAGAACTGGTTAAGTCTCTCAATAGTTTCTATGAGGAACCCCTTAACCTATATGTTCCATTGCCTTCAGCCATCATTATCGCAAATATGTACGGAGAGCAGGTACCTGTCAGGCTTATCGATGATTATATTCAACAGTCAAAATTCTGGATTAATCAATTGATGTTGGATATGGAGGAAGATGGATACGATAAATTATTAGAAGAAAAGGCAAAAAAACATCAGGATAAACTCCTTAAGGAGAATTGATTCAAGATTAGGAACCCCCTGGAGTTTTAATTATTTGTATAAAACCGGCGTTGCATGTTTAGGTTACAAAGCCTGTTTATTTTTCATTAGT
>DTUJ01000123.1 GCA_012964235.1 Fidelibacterota bacterium | reverse complement strand
GGGTAAATTGAAGAGATGAAAATGAGAGAATTAATAATGCTGATGAGTTTATTCCTTGGTAAACAATGTACACTATTTTAAAATTATGAAAGAGTTGATTCTTACCATAACTATTATGGCAGAAACTTTTCTTGTTGCATCACTTATCGTCACATTGGTTAATCCGTCTCTGCGAGTTTGGCCGCCACCGAGAAGAAACTCCTGGAAATACTTCTTTACATGGGGACTTACCATCGGCTCATGGGCTGGTATACTGACACTCGGAATCCTTGATTGGAACAGTTTTTTACTCGACCATTGGTTGCGTTTCCCGATAGGTATTGGCTTGATTGCTTCCAGTCTTATCTTGGTCATCTGGGCAATAAAAACTCTTGGTTTTCAAGCTTCCCAAGGACTGGGCGGAACAATTGTTCAACAAGGTCCGTACCAAATTATCCGAAACCCGCAATATTTAGCGAATATTATTATGTTAGGAGGATTTTGGATTTTAACGAATTCGGTCTATGCTTGGTTCACATGTTTTCTGGGAATGGTCTGGTTCATTGTTGCACCGTTTACAGAAGAACCTTGGCTGCAAAAAGAATTCGGGCCAGACTATAATTTGTATATGGAGAAAGTGCCACGTTGGATATTCTTGGGTTAAATTGAAGAGACTTTTATTTATAACATCAACTAAAAGGAGATTAAAATGAAGAAACTGTTTACTATATCTATTTTATTATTATCTATTGGTTGTGCTTCTAATACAGTTAAGACAGAACCGCTTGAACCAGTAGAACCGGCAGAACATGTAGAACAAACAGAATCTAAAGAGCCAGTTGAACCAAAAGAACCCTCGGAAGGAACTATGCCTGAAATGCCTGTCATGCCAACAATACCTGGTGTGCAAATACCTGAAATGACTCAAATACCGGACAAAACAGAATCACAAAAAGGAAAGGATATATCTATTCATCAAATTGTAAAAACAGCCTGCGGTCAGTGTCAGTTTGGAATGACTGAAAAAGCGGGTTGCGATTTAGCTGTTCGAATTGATGGTAAGTCCTATTTTGTTGATGGAACAAATATTCATGAACATGGTGACGCCCATGCGGATGATGGATTCTGCGAGGTCATACGGAGCGCAAGTGTCGAGGGGAAAATCATTGAAGGTCGATTTAAATCAGAATCCTTCACTTTGATTAAATAGATATAACATACCCACAAACAATTGTAGAAGAGTGAGAGAACCCTCCAAATTGATTCCTCTGGGTAAATTGAAGAGATGAAAAATCCAATAATTATCTTTTTGTTTATGGGAATGCTCCTTGCTCAGATCAATACAGAAGCAATGCGGTCTGAAAATGTAACTGATGGATTTATCAACAAAGTTAATGTTGATTTTGGGATTGAAAAAGCAGATGCAGAGGTTATAGAGTTAGCAGCAGCTTATCGAGTAGATTATTTTAATCCCACTGGCCTGCATATCTTTTTTATCCTTAATTATGAGAACGGCTATGAACAGAAAAAGGGTTTAGATAAAAATCAAGTCGTGAACAAAGGATTTGGTCATTTACGAATGACAAAAATGATCTCATCTAAATTATTTTTTGAGATTTTTACTCAATTTGGATTTAATGATTTCCTCTTAATGAAGGACAGAAAACTGGCAGGAAGTGGATTGCGGTATAAAATGGTTTCCAATGATAGAATGAATACATTCCTGGGTATTGGTCTTATGCAGGAAAATGAAATCTATGATATGGTTAATGAACCTGAAAAAAAACTTTTACGATCCACCAATTATTTGCGTTGGAATATAAACATCGCTGAAAATACAGAACTTTACAATACGGTTTATTATCAGTTTTCTTCTTCAGACATAAATGATTATCGCTTGCTTTATGATGGAAGCATTGATTTCTCAGTGAATGAAAATTTGTCGTTCTTTATAGAACTCAATTATCGCTATGATAATGATCCCCATGGTAATATGGGCAAATCATATGTCCAACTAAATAACGGGATAGAATTCACTTTTTAAAGGAAAGGCAAAAATATGGAAAACAACAAAACATTTTTATCATTAACTTGACCTGCCCCCCCCCAATTAGTACCAAGTGTTAACTTAGCATCAAGTCCGCTCAATAGATAGGGTTTTTTGTTTTCCCACCTCCTTGTAAAAAAGTGAGGATGGAATTAAACTATCACTAATAAATTTCTATCAAAAGTTAGATATTACTTTCATTGGCATGTAAAATCCTCTATTGGAAGGGTCGGTTCTTCATGTAAATATTTTATCCATTTTCAAACTGACAGAGGGTATTAATTAAAATTAATTACTTTTTTGAAATGAAAAAATTGAATTTCTATTTATATAGATTGATTAATGTTGGTGGCGGTAACCTTTTTTCACCATGATTAAATTGACAGGCCAAGCTGCAATAAATCCCGCTGTCAAGGCAAACAGCATCCCAATCCATAAAATTGGATCCAAAAATCCAGCCTGCATAAATCCGGGTGTGTAAACCTCAACAAGAACTTCTGCCGTTTCCATAAAAACAATGCTCAATCCTTCGGCAAGAAGCACCTGTT
>DTUJ01000122.1 GCA_012964235.1 Fidelibacterota bacterium | reverse complement strand
TAGGGTCTCCTCTTCTTTGGAACCTGCTACTGCTTCAATTGTTTCTTCCGCTGGTTCCTCAGTCAGTTTCTTCTGTTTTGCTTTTGCTTTTTTACCCAGTTTAATCTTTGTCTTTCTTCGTTTTTCAACCTCCGTTCGATCCAAAGCCCATTTCTGCATTTCTTTTTCGATGGAAGCTTCATCCAATCCTTGTTTCATAAGATGCCACTTATGGGCAATACCTTCCCTTTTAAATAAATGATGAACAATATCTGTAATCTGAGCACCTTCGTTGAGCCAATATAATACCCTGTCTCCTTTGAGAGAATAATCCTGTTCCGATTTCCCAGCGACAGGGTTATACCAACCTAACTCTTCGATGAATGCTCCATCCCTTTTCTTCCGGGAATCCATTACAACAACTCGGTAAAATGGTTTATTCCGCCTTCCAATCCGTTTTAATCTAATTTTTGTAGACAATTATTTTTTTCCTTTATTTTTATTATAAATTACTCTATTATCAACTCAAACCGGACAAATTTTTCATATCACCTTTTAAACTCGGGATATTCAATTGCCCCTTCTTTTTCATTATTCTTTGCATCAGGGAGAACTGTTTAAGCAAATGATTGACTTCCTGAACTGATCGCCCTGATCCTTTAGCTATTCGTTGTCGTCGGTTCCCATTAATAATATGAGGAATTTCCCGTTCCTTTTGTGTCATGGACTTGATGATGGCCTCAGTCCAAACCAATTGACGGTTATCAAAATTTAATTTCTTTATCATATTACGATTTTCACTTGGCAACATTCCTAATAATTGATCCAAAGGTCCCATTTTACGCAATTGTTTTATCTGAGTCAGAAAATCTTCAAGATCAAACCTTTTATCAAGTATTTTTTTCTCAATCGCTTTTGCAGAATCTAAATCCATAACAGCTTCAGCTTTTTTTACAAGAGAAATTGCATCACCAAAACCTAAAATCTGATCTGCAATCCGTTCCGGTTCAAACACATCCAAAGCATCAATCTTTTCGGATGTACTCATAAACTTTATGGGTTTCCCTGTTACTTCCGTTATGGATACAGCTGCTCCTCCTCGGGAATCCCCATCCATTTTTGTCAGGACAGTACCTGTCAAAGGGAGGGCCTCTGAAAAAGCCTGGGCTGAATTTACTGCATCTTGACCAGTCATTCCATCCACAACGAATAATATTTCCGACGGTTGAACTTCATCTGAAATTTTCTGAATTTCCACCATCATCTCTCCATCCACATGTAATCGGCCCGCAGTATCCAGAATGACTACATCCACTTTTTCGGTTTTAGCTTCTTCAACTGCCTGTTTACAGATTTTTACCGGTTCACCTGATCTTTCCGAAAAAACTTCAATATTAATTTGTTTACCTAGTTGATTTAACTGATCTATAGCTGCTGGACGATAGACATCTGCAGCTACCAGCAAAACAGATTTACCTTCGTCCTTTAATCTTTTTGCCAATTTTGCACATGCAGTCGTTTTTCCTGAACCCTGAAGGCCTGCCATGAGAACAACTGTTGTTGATGGTGTACATGCTAATGGAGATGCATTCTTACCGAGTAATTGAACTAATTCATCATGAATTATTTTAACAAATTGCTCTCCAGGTTTTATGGACTTGATTATTTTGGTTCCTTCTGCTTTGGTACGCACCCTGTCAATAAACGTGCAGGCTACCTGGAAGTTAACATCTGCTTCCAATAAAACCCGACGAACCATCCGGGATGTTTCCTGGATATTTTTATCTGTGATTTTTCCCAATCCCCGAAGATTCCGGAGAATTGAGTCAAACTGTCTTATGAGTTGATCAAACATTGATTTTCATTTCGATTAAAGCATAGAAAATTAAATGTAATTGAATTTACATCCAATTTTTTAATTTATTCTGTATTGTATACATTGTTACCCTCTTTGGCTTGGAAAAATTTCATTTTTAGTTTCAGATGATCTATATAAAGTTGTTTTAAACTACAGGGTTCCTCTTTTAATTTACGCTGAATATAATGGCTCCATTTTACGAAGAATTAAAATCCCTCCGAGAAAAACAAGGAATAGACCTTGAGGAAATCCACAACCGTACAAAGATCAATTTGGAGTCGCTTCAAGCAATTGAATCAGGGCAGTTTGATATCCTTCCCACTCCCTATATACGGTTATTTATCAAAGCATATGTGATTGAAATCGGTGGAGATACCAATGAAACCCTAAATCAATTGGAACATCACTTGAATTTAATGGGGAGGGAATCATCAGGAGAATCAAAACGGAAAAGAATCAGAAAATCATCAGGACTCTCACCTGAATCCGATCAAAAACATCTTCCCCCAAAACCTTCTCGCTCTTTGAGGTCTACTCTCATTAAAATTTTACCAATCGTGATTATCTGGTTTTTTGCCATTATTATCTTTTACAAAATCTATCAGGTTCCTGAAAACACAGACTTTAGTGAACAAAATATTGTTAATGGAACAAATTATATTTCAGAAGAAAAATTGCTTACGGATTATAAACTGGAAAAATCTGATGAAAAAGCAATTTTATCTATATCAACTGAGATAACACC
>DTUJ01000121.1:4649-12226 GCA_012964235.1 Fidelibacterota bacterium | reverse complement strand
GGGATCCGGGCAGCACCGAAACGAACGTTCCAGGTCATTACTAAAAGTGAGTCGGGGGAATTTTGGATGTTTGTTTTTGAAGAAGACTCATAAAGGATCGCGTCTTCAATGTCCCTAAACTCGGTGACAAGAGGCTCACAGGAAAGAAGAACAAGCCCCGTAAACCCAAGGGTGGAAAATGTTCTAATTAAACTACGTTTTGGTTTCATTCTAAGGGGATATACCCTGGGAAACCTCCAGAGAAGCACAGCATAAATATGGTGTAAAGTTGCAATAGGCGTAGCTACGGCTTACCATATAAGTCCTTTCTTTTTATCTTGTGCCACAAAAGACAAAAGTTTCTTTTAGTACGAGTTGATCAAACTGTTTTGTATCCACTCTTTCTTCTCATCCAGGGTCCACATGGCCATGTCTACTAGGGTCTCCGGTGGGCCTTTTAATAAATTACCCCCAAACCGACTGCCGTAGTAAGCCCCTGCTATTGCTCCTCCAAGCGCACCCCCCACGACAATGAAACCGCCATTTTCATGGGCACCGGTAACGCCCCACGTTATGAAACCTAAAACCAGCCCAACAACTCCTCCACAATAGCCACCGAGTCCACCACCAATTAATTGCCCCAATGTTCCCGGCTTGGGAGGAAGGGCAATTAACTCAAGTTCATCTAAAGGAATTTTCACATCCCAGTTCCCATTATTAATGACCAATTCATCATTTTCAACACCATTAATCTGATAGTCTTGCAATTCACTTGAATATGTGTATATCCAATATGTCGTGTTCCCCTCTTCAGCTTGAGCAGCCACCGGGCTGAAAGACAGAAGTACAAAGATAAAAACGAGCGGCTTACAAAGAGTGTTCATTTGGTTCCTATTGTTAGAATTTATAATAGAATGCGATCAAAGGTCTCTGAAAATGGATGCCCACTCTTAACTGCTCACTGTAGGCGTAGATGAAACCAAAATCAAAATCTATTCCCTTCAATACCTCTTTCTCTTCTATGAACTCCAACCAGGATGTCCAATAAGGATCATAGAATACTTCAAAAATGAGTTTTAAACTCCGACGAGCATCAGCGCTCACAGCATAATAAGCCCGGGGCATAAGATCATATCCTGGATATGCAGTTAGCGAAGCGCCCACGGTATGGTTGATGCGTCCCTGACCAGACTCTTTTAAATTAGACAAAGTATACGCACCAAAGGCCTCCCACCACATTTCATCCCCAGAAGGGCCCCCGTCATAAGATCCTTCTTCATTTTGTTTGGAACCCACACGCACCCATTCTTTATCTGAGTCATGTTCGTCGTAAGGGTTGACATAATCTCTGTCTTTTAGTTCATGCTTATTTGGCAACCCGCGCATGTGGAAATGGAACCCAATTGACAGGGCCTGTTCTGATTTAAGGTCTCCTTTTTTAAAGAGCATAAACTTGGGACGGAAATTCAGGTCCCCAAAAAAGTAACCGCCCCATTTTGAGGTGATATGAATTCTTTCAGATAAGCCATATCCCCAGGAAAGTCCGCTTAAATAAAGAACATTATCCTCCAGGGTATAGCCGGTGGGATCAAAATAAATGTCGATGAGACGCTCGTTTCCGTAGTACCAGCGACCATGTTCGGTTTGTCCAGGCCTGGCTAGCGGTCCGCGAGCACGACCCATGCTTTTAAAGTCGATACGCTCAATCTTATCCCGAGCGACAAATACTTCACCGAACTGGGCTTTAATGGTTATGCCTTCTTCACTTTCCGAAACGATGATACCCCGCAGTTTGTCTCCAGACTTTAGAAAAATAAAAACCTCTTCCGGCTTTACATCATTTTTACTAATGATGATTTCACCAAAAGAGGTTGTAACTATATAAGTGGAATCAGTTTCGGACTTAACAGAACCGGTTATGGTGTCGCCGGACTTAAGATGAAATGTTTTTTCCTGTCCTAAACTGACCGACCCGACAAGAACTAAAAAAAGAATGAATGTTGTTATGATTTTATTCATATGCCCTTTACTCTCCTGATAACTAGTTAAAGTTACTTTTCATAAACTATTATTGGAGTGGGTTACCATTCCCGCTGTTAATAATAGTAATTTACATTAATAGCGTTTAATACTTCTAATTTACTTATATAAAATACGTTGTAATTTTGTTATCCTTTGATTGAAAAAATCCCATAGCAAAGAGCAATAAAGATTAAAGAGCTGTTGATATTATACCAACCTATATAGAAGTGGGCTTTGCATGTGTTTGTGTGTCCTCAGCCGTTGTTCATAACCCAAACTCAATTTTACCTAAGGAACAATGAAAAACAAAAGGAAGAAAACAGACATTTTATCTGTAGGAATAATAGTCCTCTTTTTAGGTCTAATTATGTTTAATAAGAACCCGGATAAGTTTTTGAATAATATCATGTTGTCTCCGAATGAACCACTAAATATCCCCGGTGAAATTCACTTTAAAGAGATTCGACAGCTGACATTTTCTGGAGAAAACGCAGAAGCATATTTCAGTTCTGACGGAAGAAAGCTGATTTTTCAAGCACACGATGGAGAGAAGCTATGTGACCAGATTTATATAATGGACATTGAAACAGGAAAGACAAAGCTGGTGTCTACTGGCGACGGAGTAACTACCTGCGGTTATTTTCAGTATCCGGACAATGATAAAATTATATACTCTTCTACGCACCACCACACAAGAGAATGCCCCCCTCCTCCTGATTTCAGCAAAGGCTATGTTTGGAAGCTCCATCCGGAATTTGATGTTTTTCGTTCAAGTCCAGACGGAAGGAAGATAGAGCAGTTAACAGACACGTGGGGGTATGATGCAGAGGCAACCTATGCAGAAGACGGCAGTAAAATCGTGTATACCTCCATGGCAGGCGGAGATTTAGATGTGTGGACCATGAGCCCGGACGGGAGCAGAAAACGTCAGCTGACAAAGCGCCTTGGGTATGATGGAGGTCCTTTTTTCAGCCACGATGGAACAAAAATTGTTTGGCGCGCATATTATCCTGAAACCAAGGAAGAGGCTGATAATTACAACCAATTGTTGAAAGAAAATGCAATTCGCCCCATGTCTCTTCAAATCAGGATTATGAATGCGGACGGTACAGGTAAAGCCCAGGTTACCAACAACAGTGCTGCAAACTTTGGACCATTTTTCTATCCAAATGATGAAAGGATTGTTTTTTGTTCGAACGTGGGAGACCCTGACGGCAGGAACTTTGACCTTTGGGCAATAGACACAGACGGAAGTAACTTGGAACAAATTACTTTCTTTGAAGGATTTGACGGCTTTCCGATGTTCAGCCCAAATGGGAAGTTTTTTGTATTTGCATCAAACAGAAACCAGGCGAAGCATGGCGACACAAATATTTTTATCTGCGAATGGGTAGATTGAATATTATAAAAAAGTTCATTGTTGCTTTTTATGTGGTACTAACATTTTCCGCTGTTTTCGGGCTAAAGCCGGGCAAGGCCGACATTGATGATCAGGCTTTTGTTTCTGTAAGAAAACTGCTGTCAGAGACTGACGTTACCGAAGAATTTTTAATAAGAGCTTTTTCTGATACATCCGTCAGCATATACTCAGAAATTCCTCAAAGATTTAAGAGTCCCTACGAAGCGAGACCTTACTCAAAATACCGGGAGCTTTTTATAACAAACAAGCGGATTGAAAGGGGTGTGGCATTTTTCAAAACCAACAAAGATTTAATGATGGCAGTAACAGACAGTTTCGGTGTAGATCCGATGCTTTTATTAAGCATATCAGGGATAGAGAGTAACCATGGAAACAATCACGGAGGATTTCCTGTGTTCAGCGCACTTTACACAATTATACACACCCTTCCAAACAGAGCAAATTGGGCAGCCAAGGAACTGGCAGAGTTTCTATTGTATTGTTATCAAGACAAGATTGATCCACACAGCCTGTCTGGATCTTATGCCGGGGCATTCGGATTCGGTCAGTTTATTCCATCCAGTTTCAACCATTATGCCATAGATTTTAACGGTGACGATGTTCGCCAGCCATTTGAATGGCCGGATGTTCTTGCAAGTATTGCAAATTATCTTTTAAAGAATGGGTACGATCACAAGGAGAAAGAGACTAAAAAAGGATCCAAGAATTGGAATTCTATTTATGCCTATAACCATTCCGAAAATTACGTAGAGGTTGTGCTAGAGCTTCGTGAAGAATACAGGAAAAGAATTAAAGACTAATTGATAGAGAGGGGTAGCTCTGTTTTTTAGCCATATATTATTTTTGTAATAGTTTTAAAGAGTTTTTTGGTTCTCTTGCTTATGGGATACCACCAAGGCTCTCTTTTTAGCCCAAAACGGTTTACCAAAACGGCTTGTATTTGGCAAAAGCTCCTTAATCCTTCCGGGCCATGCACCCGACCGATACCACTAATACCCATACCTCCAAACGGCAGGTCTGCTGTTATATAATTTGTCATCACATCGTTAACACAGACAGAGCCGGCTTGGATTTTTTTTGCAATTTTCTGCCCGCGCTTTTTATCTTTTGTAAATACGGAAGCACTCAACCCATAGCTGGATGCGTTTGCTTTTTTTATGGCCTCCTCTGCGTCTTTAACACGCATGATGCATATTTCTGGCCCAAACGTTTCACGGGTCATGATGTTTGAGCTTTCATCATATACCTCAAGCACAGCAGGCTTTATGAAATAGCCACCCACCGCTGAAAGATCCTCCCCCCCGGACAAGATATCGGCCCCACCACTTACTGCCTCTTTGATGTGGGCCATAACCATTTCCTGTTGCTGTTCACTTACAAGGGCCCCCACATCACTGTTTGTTTTGTCCGGACCGACACTTAGCTCTTTAGTTTTTGTTTTAACCAACCCTATAAATTTATCAGCAATGCTTTCTACAACGTAAATCCGTTCAACAGAGATACATGTTTGTCCGCAGTTGCTAAACCCGCCCCATACAGCGGCGCCGGCCGCTCTCTCTAGGTTAGCGTCTTCAAGAACGATCATAGGGTCTTTTCCGCCCAGCTCAAGGATAACCGGTTTTAATTTTTCTGCACACGCCAAGGCTATCTTTCGGCCGATCTCCACACTGCCAGTAAAACAGACCATGTCAGTGTGTGTGCTATCTACGATAGCTGCTCCCACATCACCAAAGCCGTGAATAACCTGCAAAGCATCTTCTGGAACACCGGCCTCATGAAACAGTTCTCCCATGCGCTTGCCGGTTAATGGTGTTAGTTCTGACGGTTTTAACACCACAGTATTTCCTGCCATAAGCGCCTCAACGACAGGCGTGGCTGTTAAGATTAGGGGATAGTTCCAGGGGCTGATAATTCCCACTACACCGTGGGGTACGTAGTTTACATAACATTTTTTGTGTAGAAAAATGCCAGAGGAACGACATTCCGTTCGTAAATATTCAGGCCCATGGCGACTGATGTGCCGGAGGTGCTCAACAGTAGTAAACACCTCTAAAAACCCTTCCCAGTTTGTTTTTCCGGTTTCAGAAGCAATGAGCTCAGATAATTCATTCATATGGGCAACCAGTTTTTTACGCACAAGGCGAAGCGTTTGGGATCGTTGCGTGAGCCGCATGTTTGACCAGGCAACGGTCGCTTTTTGTGCCCGTTCGAAGACAGGCTGTAGTTGGTTTACTGGGCTTACCTGAACAGAACCTATTGTTTTTTTGGTCGCTGGATTAATCGAAACAAGCTTAGGAATACTCATATTAGTGCTTATAGAGTGATTTGACCCAAATTACATCTTCTTCGGCCATGGTTATGCCGAGAGATTTAGCGATATTTACTTGGTCAGAATTCCGCTGTCCTAAAAGCACACAACTGTTTTTTGAATCGGAAATAAGCGTATCTATAACACCGTGCATGGTTGGGTGAGGGTGATTATTAAATCGTTTCTTAAGTGATGTTGCATTTTTTCTCATTTTTTCGATAACTGATCGTTTTTTGAATGCGTCAACGTTTTCTCTAAAATCACCTTCCTCAAAAGTAACCGGTTCAGAATATTTACCTGTGAGCAGTCCATGCATCAGGGGAGAAAAGAAACACACCCCAAGATTGTTTTTTTCTATATAGTGTTTCAACCCGCTGGAATCATAAGTGTCATCCCAAACATTTCGATAGGGCTGTACCACATCAGGCTGGCAGCGTTCTATAAATTTCATAATCTTATACGAATCCCAGTCTGACAGCCCTATAAATTTAGTTTTTCCCTCATTTTGGAATCGCCGGAGGGTTTCTGTCGCATCATCGAAATGTTCATCTTGTTCACCAAAATTACAGTGATGAAGATAAAGCAAGTCAACGCAGTCCGTTTTAAGCCTTTCAAGCGAGGATTCCATTTGGTACCGCATATGTTCCGGGTGGTACCAGTGTTTGTATTTTCCCATATCCCAGCCAACCTTTGTCGCGAGAAAAATATCTTTCCTGGGAATACTGCCCCACATGGAACCAATTATTTGTTCAGCTTTGCCGTTCCCGTAGACATCAGCCGTGTCCCAGTGGTTTATGCCTGCATCATAGGCTGTTTGTAATGCCTGCTGGGAATCTTCATCTTCTTGGTTCGCCCAGCCAACTGACATTTTCCCACTTAAGTTAGCACCCCCGTAGGACCATGTTCCAAGGCTGATTGATGAAACCCGTTGCTTTGTTTTTCCTAAAAGTATGAAATTCACTGAAATTATTTTATGAAGTGGCTAAAATTAGAAAGAGTTTTTGTAAACTTCCTTTTTGTTTTTCAATAATTGTAAAGCGATGATGAAAATTATAGATATTGGGCATAATAATTATTCGGTAGATAAAGCGATATCTGTTTTGGAAACAGAGGTAAGCAGTGCAATGTGTAGTAATAAAATTCGTTCGATAAAAATTATTCATGGACATGGATCAGGAACACTGAGAAAGGCTGTTCATCAGTGGTGCCAGGAACAGAAAGGGCGCTTTCGCGATGTTATTTTGGGAGAAGAATATGACTTGTTTCATCAGAACAGCATTGCTATGCGCCAGGATAGTGGGCTCCCGGATGACAGGGATTTTGGCAGAAGGAATAGGGCGGTAACCTATCTGTGGTTAGTATAAAAAACAAATAATTTTTATAACGACTTTTTGGATTAGTCTCTGATTTGTCACTCACATAAAATCCTTGTCTGGTACTATGGTCTAATCGTATTCTTTTTTAGGTAATATCGAAATAATTGGTGTTAAAATACGCCAAATATCAAAAAATCCGAGGTAGTAAAATGACAAAAATATACTCATCCCTGAGAAGGAATGTTTTCTATTTGTTTTTCACTGTTTTTTTTGTCACCTGTTTATCAGCAAAAAACTATTCTATTAAGGGGGTAGTAATAGATTCAGAGGGCAATAAAATAGCCAAAACCACCGTATTGCTTTTAGGTGAAGATGGTACGGAAGTTCAGCGAACAGAAACATCGAAAAAGCGCTTAGGCGCTGGTGGTGGGAAATTTAAGTTTAAAAAAGTTTTGCCAGGAGGATATAGCCTTGAGGTAGATGCAGGTGAAATGGGGAATGCCAACGTGCCTGTTGTTGTCGCTGATGATGA
>DTUJ01000121.1:0-4549 GCA_012964235.1 Fidelibacterota bacterium | reverse complement strand
AAATCAAAGGCAAAATCAAAGGCAAAATCAAAGGCAAAATCAAAGGCAAAACCAAAAGCAGGGCCTCCGGTGGAAAGTGCAGTCTCATTGTCTCGCCAACCAACGACTGGCGAAGGTTATATTCTTAATGAATTAAGTTTCGAAATTAAAAAGATGACTGCCGAAATAAAACATTTGAACACCGAATTAAATGACCTGAAATCTTTAAGTAAAATGTGGATAAACCCCCTTGCTATTTATTCAAAAGAGGTAATATTAAAGAATGGGAGTACTGTGTTTGGTAAAATAATTTACCAAGATGAAAAAACGCTAAAAGTAGAAACACTAATCGGATATTTGATTATTAACAGGGGCGATGTTGTGCGTGTAGTAGATAATATAGTGATGGAAGAACAACAAGAGTATGTACCAGAACAAATTCGAGATAGTTATACCCCTCCTCCAATGCCAAAACTTGCAGAGCCTAGATATGTTTCCTCAAGCCCAGAAGCAAGAAAGGCAGGGAAGAAATATTCTGCTAATTGTGTGCTCATGGGAAACATAAGCGAAAAGAAAGATAGACAGGGAAATGTTATTTTTACGGGGCAGATTAAAAACATTGGCGGTCGTCGGGCAGATTTTGTAAAAGTTGATTTTGTTTTTAGAAGAAACTGGAGCGGAGAGACAAAAACACTAACGACGTTTATTGTAGGAATATATCATACGTTCGAGTCTGGAATTACCACAGATGCTACTCTCCTTCCCGGTGCTGTTGGGACCTTTGAATTATATGTTCCTCATTCGTTTGGCTCTTTCATCGGATACTCATATGTTATTGATTGGATGGAATACGAATAATCCTTTTGTTGGTTATGGCAAAATATAAAGGGAAAAAGCTAGTTTTAAATATTGTTTTGGTTCTTATTGTAGTACCACTGCTTATAGGCCAATCACAGTCGCCTCAACCTGCAGAAGCCGAGATATTTTTTCTTGATCTTGGTATTGTAATAGAGCCACCCACGGGAAAAGAGGAGTATTCCAGGCTTGTAGAGTCCCCTTCTCAAGAAATAAAAATAAACATTAAAAAGGCGGAAAGCGGGTCAGTTTATATGGCCACTTCCCAGGAAATGTTGGAATTATTGAAGCGTATTCAAGAGAGAATTGATCAACTTGAAGACACCTTTTCAAAAGAAGTAGACTTAATTCACAGTGAAAATAAAGAGCTAAAAGACATTATGGCAGAGATTGCTAACCCTCCATTACGCAAACCAGAAAGGCCGGAGGTTTTCATTCCAGCGAATAATGGTTTTGTTGATGGCTCTGCCTTTGAAGACGTGACCGTTGAAACGGTGTTTTCAATCTTAGAAATGCCACCCCTAATGCTCCTGCCCAGGCAGAACCCAGCCACATCTCAACAACAATTCAGTCAGCCGGTTTATATGTCAGCGGTGTTTGCATACCAGAGGGAGGAATACAAAGAAGCTCTCAATTATTTTTTAGCACTTTCTTTTACGGGAGCAAATCAGCGGACAGTTGGAAATGTTTTGTATTGGATGGCTGACTGTTATCGCCAGGGGAAAGATTATAATTCGGCACTGATAATGCTGGACAAGCTTCTGGTAATGGAAAACCCAGGAAGAGCGACAGATGCACTCATTCAAAAAGGACTTATTTATCGGACAATGGGGAAGGAAGATCTGGCAATGATTATGTTTAGAGATTTGTTGGACGATTATCCAGAGAGCGACTACGCCAGATTGGTAGGCATGGAATTGAATAGCGTGGAATTGTATTAATGATTAAAAAAGCATTTTTGCTTAGTTTAATCCTCTTTTCGGGAAGCATAATAAATGCATCAAACAGGGTTGCATATACCCGCCCGGGTGATATGTTAAAAATTCCATCAAGTAGTCTTTCGCGGAGCCCATATCTTTTTCAAACAGGTTTTGGGTCAGAAATACATAATTTTTCTCCTCTGAACGTATCAAAGGGCGGATATTTTAATATGGAGACAGGAAAGTCTGGTTTTCTGTTTGGTTTTTCATTTACTATGGCCGCTGACACAACACAGCGCGCTCATCTCAAAGAAAGCAGTTATGCGGCCCCCGTGGAATTTGGTTTTCATGTGCAGAAACGGGTTTACACATATCAGGATGTCTCAATTTCTCTTGGTTTGCAGGATATTGTTTTTCAGAACACGGATGAATCGTCACAACTAAGTCTTAATTCTGATGAATTATCTCTTTTTGCAGTTGTCAGCAGCGAAAAAGAAGTTGGCTCATATAAAATGAACACATATCTGGGGTTTGGAACAGGCAGTTTAGGTCCAATTAGTACTCCGCAATTTGATGATGATGGTTCTCCTCAAACAGTAGCAAATGATACGGGCTCCACTGCGGGTGTTTTTGTGGGGTTTGTTTTGAATACCCCCTATTTTGCTCGTTGGGGAGGAATAGATATAGTGGGTGAATTCGACGGTACAGGCATCAATGTGGGACTCCGCATCCCCCTTACCTCGGATTACCGCCTGAACCTCGGGTTCACCCACATAGATAAATTACCGCACTTTGGAGACACCTACTGGGCAGGCCATCCAGGGGCAACCCTTGGTCTTGATATGGCGGTTCCCCGGGCTATAATACAAGAGCCGGTAGCGCAACGTTTTGGTGGGCCCTCACCCTTTGTTGGTGACCCAAGAAAACTGTATCCAGTAGAGGGCGAAACAATTACAGCACAGAGGGATAGCACTCTCAGGATAGCTGATTTTGTTGTACACTCCCTGCGGGATTCCATGAGCCTTATGAATAATGAAATGCGTAACTTGATTATTCGACTGTCCGCCATGGAACAAAAATCGATGTTTCTAGAGGATTCTCTTAAATCGTTAAAATTAGATCAGAATGTTCAGGATAAAAATGAAAATGACGCCCTTCGTCATTTATCCCGTTCTCTAAGGTTTTTTTACACGGGAGATTATCGCGGAGCATTACAAGAGGTAGAGGCTGCGCTCGAGTTGAACCCGAACCTTGCCCTGGCCTATGCACGTAGAGGGTCTATTTATTATAAACTTGGAGATATTCAGCGTGCAACTATCGATTGGAACCTTGCCCTGCGCTTGGATGCAGAATATGATGATGTGAGAAACATCCTAAGGGCTCTCCATGAAAACAGGCTAAGAACAACAAGCGTTATTAAGGAGTAATTTTCTATGGATATTGCAACAATTGTAGGAATACTATTGGGGATAGGATCGATTTTAGGGGGCATTTTATTAATGACCCCAGACCTAGGAATGTTTGGTTCTGCATCCAGTTTCGCAATTGTGTTTGGAGGTATGATAGCTTCTGTGTCGGTTGCTTTTCCGCTCCAGGAGGTTATGAAATTGGGGGCCGCCATGGGTGCTGTATTCAAAGGAAGCAAGGAAAAGCTGGGCGATGAAGTAGATGGAGCGGTGGAGGTTGCAGAAACTGCGCGGAAAGGCGTGGCAGAGCTTGAGTCAAAAGTCGGCAGTATTGACAACCCATTCTTTCGCGATGGTGTTCAAATGGTTATTGATGGGATGGCTATTGAAGAATTGACAGACATATTAACCACAAGAATTGATTATAGAGAATCTAGGGAAAGAACCCAGGCAGATTTATTTAAAAACATGGGAGTAATGTCTCCCGCCTGGGGTATGATCGGAACGCTCATTGGGCTTGTAGTTATGTTGTCAGGCTTTGGTGAGGGGGGTACAGATACCCTTGGTGCCGGCATGTCGGCCGCTCTGATTACAACATTTTACGGTGCAGTCCTTGCAAATCTGTTCTTTTTGCCTATGAGCGCAAAGATACTTACCCGGGTCGCCTTTCATAGTACCCAGCAATCCTTGTCTTTGGAAGCTTGCCGATTGATTCATCAAAAAAAACACCCCATAATTGTTAGGGAGAAGCTAAACTCATTTATTCCGCCAAAAGAATGGAAACGAGAGGAATAAATTAAATGGCTATAACCGCAGCCGAAAAAAAGAAATTTATGGCAAAAGGGGCTCGGACGGTTGATGAAGGTCTTCCCGGCTGGTTTGGTACATTTGCTGATATGATGACACTGCTATTTGCTTTTTTTGTATTGCTAGCTGCTATCTCTACTCTAGATCCTGTAAAACTTGAAAATATGGCCGATGGAATGGGTAAATCTGTTGGCAAAAAGGAGGAGCTTGATAATCAATCCATGTCTCTTGGTGATATCCACAAAGAGACGGTAAAATTGGTTGAAGAGATGGAAGAAAATCCTAAGACGGGAGAAAAACCAGTAGAGGTTACCACCGGCCCAAAGGGGGTTACTATTGCGATTGCTGAAGATATTAGTTTTCCTTCAGGGTCAGCAGTAACCAAGCCGGAGTTTTTGGATATACTAAAAAAAATAATACCTACAGTTAAAGAGTCCTATTTTAAAATTGCTGTGGAAGGTCATACCGATAGCGATCAGCTTCCAGAAGCGTTACGGTTACAATATCCAAGTAACTGGGAGCTGTCCAGCGCCAGGGCTTCTGCTGTTGTCCGTCAAATGATAGTTTTAGACATAGACCCCA
>DTUJ01000120.1 GCA_012964235.1 Fidelibacterota bacterium | reverse complement strand
ATTCTGACATCTCCTTTATTTAAAACCAGGTGTGAATTTGGACCAGGTATTCCGGATCCGGCTGGATAAAACCATTTTTATCAACTTCACTGAGCCGGGCCTGGATCTTAACCTCAAGAACATTTAATGGAAATAATTCTACTCCTAGAGTGTATCGACTGATGGCACCGGTCAGCAACTTCTCATCCGGGTCAAAAAAGTCATATTTGGCGATGAGATGTACTCCTTGTTTTATTTCCCACGCCAGCTCATCATAATAGGCATATGAATTTTTTCCATCAATCAAGTTTTCTGCTTTATCCAGTTCAAATGTCCAGGTGAACTTAGAAAAGGATAATCCCCCTGCTATCCCCATAAGAGATAAATTATTTTCTTTCATAAAATTTACACTGAACATGGGCGAAAATTTTCCAAAAGAGCGGGCAAAATACAATTGGCTGGTAATATTCTTCATCTCGTAGGGATTATTTGGGGAACCGGGAATGGGAATAAGCGGAGTTCCTCCGCTGGCAGTGAATTGAAACCCGTTTCCAAAAGGTAATCCCAGCTCAATCATAAACGGTTTTTTTGTTCCCATTATTGACCAAAAAAGATGGAGGCCTTCCTGGTCTAAGCCGACAGAAGTTCTATTCGGCGTATTACCATAACGAATAAAGGACGTGTGGTCATCCAGTCGAATTCCATAATTGGGAAGGGTCTGTCCAACCCTGATCCAGCCGTTTTGAGGAAGGACTTTGAATAATCCCCAGAATTCCGTTTCGCTGCTTTTGGCACTTAATTTGGTAAATAATCCTGCGTTTTCATGCAATTCTAAATATGCATAGACTTCAGCCTGCATGGGGAAGACCGCAGATTTCCTGGTTGTGTCTGCTGTATTACCATATTGAATTCCCTGCACACGGAAATCACCTCCAACCTGGAGATGGTCTCCAACAGTTCCGTCCCAGTCTTCATCACCCTTTGCCTGCCAGCGCTTGAAGGGAAGTTCTTCCAGGGCGACCACATTACTTCCGTAATCATTTCTGAGCCCGCTGCCGGTGGGGTTTACATGACAGGCCATGCAGGATGACCCGTTCTGAACTGCGAAACGGGGAAGAGCGAAAGCAAAGTCCAAACAAAGAAAAAAACTGAGGAAAGAGAAAAATATTTTACTCATTAGTTGTCTTGTGCTCCTTCATTTATCCAGGTTTCAATGAGGTCAATATCAGCTTGAGATAGATAAGGTCCATTCATCGGCATTTGTGATCCATTTGTTCCGCCCGCAATTTTGTTCCACAAAACTGAAGTGGATGCACTACTTGGATTAACCCTCAGAGCAGGACTATAGTTTGGTGATGTAACATTAACAAGGTTATTATAACTTGAACCCACTGAAAGATTCAATCCACCAGAAGTGCCTCCTATATGGCATCCATTACAATTGCTGGTAAAAATTGGTTGGATTTGAGTTGAATAATCGACATTACAGGTTAATCCATCTCCGCTACATATATCACATTCATCTAAAACAGCAGTTCCACCGCACACACCTGCACAATCTTTAATTTGATCGTCAGGGCATTCAGCCTCAACATAAGGATCCCCAAGATCACTGCAGGACCAGAAAGCAGCAAGAAAAATCCCGCAGAGGAATAATTTGAATAGTCTCATCAGATTACAGAAAACCAGTTATTTAAGATAGATAGCTTTCTGTGTAATTGTAAATGTTTCTCCTGTGAGCTGGATGAGATAGATACCCGCAGGTAGATTCTCTGGGTGCCAGCTAAAGCTATTAAATCCAGGCTGGCTTTTGGTAAACGAAAATTCATTTGCTAGTTCACCCTTTAGGTTAAAAATACTGATATGGATATTTTCCGCCCTGGGCTGTTCCCAGGAAATGGTAGCAGAGGGGTTAAAAGGATTGGGATAGATTGGATTGAGAATTAATCTTTCTGGAAGAAAATCTTCTTTCCCAATGTCAGCAGTTTCTTCTTCAAGTGCCCCTTCATTTATCCAATCTTTAATTAATTGTAGTTCATCTTGATGACTATCAAAATAGGTTGGGCTATTCGAGGGCATGCGGTCTCCAAAATTAGCGGTCCCCGAAATCTTTTGTACAAGGATACTATTACCTGCATCACCAGCAATTATGACCGGGCCATTATTGCTATTCCCGGCCATTACATTGGTGTAGGAATCAAGGAAAAGTCCATTTGTTCCACCATGACACATGGTGCAATTTGATGAAAAAATTGGTTGAATTTCGGTTGCATAATCAACAGCTTGAAGATTATTGAATATGCATAATGAAATGGAAAAAATAATATATCGTGTTTGCTTCATGTATTCTCCTTATTGGTTATTAGAGCCTGAAACAGTATTGTATTCCAGAATAAATAGTCTTAATTCTTAAATGTTGTTATTAAAATTAACCAATATGAATTATCTTAATAGCGTCAATCTGTAAAAGATTCAGGAAAATGACAAGTTTTTTTCTTTTTATTGCGAGATTGGGAATTAGTTTTAATTCAGGAGCGTAAAAATGGGTAGCATTGTAAATCCTAACAATTACCCGGCTAAAGAAAATGTATTTACAATTCTTGTAGTTGCTCTCACTTGGGCAGTGTTTGGAATTTACATTCCGGAGGAG
>DTUJ01000119.1 GCA_012964235.1 Fidelibacterota bacterium | reverse complement strand
CTGGTATATGTGAAGGCTTCCGTGTGCATATCTTCGTGATAAATGGAATAGACAATATGATATAAATCCTCTTCTGTGTGGTTTTTATTCTCCAGCAGTTCCAAGACTTTATCGCGAACATCCCGTAAATATTGGTATATCTCATTTCTGGATAATAATGGCAAATCCCAGCGATCTTCATGAAGGATATGAATTGAATCATAAATTTTATCTGCATTGGGTATGAGTGATTTTTCTCCGTTCCGTCTGAAAACCCAATATTCCTGGAAATAGGCTGTATGACCGATTTCCCATATCAGTGGATTTACAATTTCCAATTTGGGTCCCATCATCTGGTCATCCGTGAGATCAGCCACCAACTGAAACGTTTTTTGTCGGGAACCTTTAACCCATTCTCTCAAAACTTCAACCGGAAATTTCCGATGATCAATCATTAGGAGTTTTCAGATTTGATTTGTAATCCTTTGGGAACAATTACCTTATCCAAACTTTCAAAAATCCCCTGAACTAAAACGGCTAAAACAGCAGCAGGGACTGCCCCCTGAAGAATCAAACTTATATTATCCAGACGGATTCCCGTCAATATTGGCTGACCGAAGCCACCGGCACCAATAAGGGCTCCTAGGGTGGCGGTTCCAATGTTAATCACCGCTGAGGTTTTTATCCCTGCCAGAATTGACCGGGAAGCAAGGGGCAGTTCGATCAACCTCAGGCGGGTATTCCGGGGAAGGCCTAAGGCATCAGCAGATTCCAGAATTTCCAATGGAATATCATGTAAACCGGTATATGTGTTTCGCACAATCGGTAACAGGCTGTAGAGGAATAAAGCTGCAATCGCCGGGGCTGCGCCAATCCCCAGGAAAGGAATCATGAACACCAGCAGGGCCAGTGATGGTATAGTTTGAATTATACCTGTTAACCCGAGAATAAATTGTCCCCATCTCTTTC
Organism: Fidelibacterota bacterium; assembly: GCA_012964235.1. Classification (GTDB taxonomy): domain Bacteria; phylum Fidelibacterota; class Marinisomatia; order Marinisomatales; family UBA8229; genus UBA8229. Next base: position 1,691 of record DTUJ01000119.1, on the reverse strand, counting down.
TTCGAACTGCTAGAATCCCTAGCGGTATTGAAATCACAATAGCACCGCTCAGCGAAATTCCTGATAATATCAAATGCTCTTGAGTATGATTTATCAAGGCAGAAACCATGGATTGTTCAACCGGAGCAACATTCATATCCAACGCAGATGACAGAAAATTTCCAGCCACCGATTTTTCCGTGTTTTGTTCTATCTTAACATGTGCATTCATAGCTATCATAGAAAGTGCTGAAATTTGACCCTCTATTTTTTTTATAATCTTCAGCAGGCCGGGTGCCCGGTTTCTCAAATCAATACGGTATAAAATAACCGCATGATAGGCGGGGAAGTATCCTCGGTCATCTGTCAATATCTTTAGATCATAATATTCGATCTCTGCGTCTGTGGAATACAGATCAGTCAATTGGATATCCCCACTTTCGAGTCCCCTGTAAGCTAGATCGTGATCAAGTCCCCGAACCTTCTGTTGGGGGAGTTGGTAATATTTTTTAAGACCGGGCCAGCCATCGGAACGGTTCATAAATTCATTACTGAATCCAAATTTTAATCCAGGGTAGTTTTGAAGGTCGGAGATTTTATTGATATTCAACCGCTGCCAGGTCGCTTTTTTTATCCCCATGGCATAGGTGTTATTAAATCCAATGGGTTCTGTCATCCCAATACCCTTGCTGAGGAGTACCTGACGCAATTCGGACTCATTTTTCAGTCTCAATTCTGACAGGGTTTCTCTCATCAAGGTACCCGTATAGTCAGGATACATATCAATCTCTCCTGCCAAAAGAGCATTCCACAGGATCTGGGTTCCGCCCAGCTGCTGTTTGTGAATGGCAGAAAAGCCTTCAAACTGAGAAACCTGGGTTAAAATTTCACCTAAAATGACCGATTCGGTAAATTTCTTGGAACCGATTACTATTTCTTGATCACCACCCGACTGAGGGAAAAAGCTGGAAAGCAAGAAAACAAATATAAGGGATCTAGGTCTTTCTCTCAATTTGACACACCACCGATGGTATCAAGGGGACTTCGCTGGGCATTGATAAAATCCGTTACAAAGGATTCATCGGGCGATTCTATAAAATCCATCATTGTACCTTTCTGAATCACCCTGCCTTCCCGCATAAGGATAATTGTATCACCGAAAAATGCAGCTTCACCCATGTCATGGGTGACCATTACGACGGTTTTCCCCAGGCTTTGAAAGATTTGTTTCAGGTCGCTTTGCAGTTTCGCACGCACCATAGGATCCAATGCGCCCAAGGGTTCATCCAGAAGAAGCACATCGGGTTCCAGCATCAGTGCCCGCATCAGGCTGACTCTCTGCCTTTGACCACCGGATATCTGAAGGGGAAAATCATCCAGCCTGCTAGCAGAGAGCTGTGCGAGGTCAAGTAACTCGAGTAATCGAGACTTGATTTTTTCAGAATCCCATTTCAAGTAATCAGCCATGAGGGTAATATTTTTCCGGATTGTCAAATGAGGAAACAATCCGCCCTCCTGAATGACATATCCAATCTGTTTACGCAGGTTTAATAACTTTGATTGTCTTACTGCTTCTCCATCAAATAGTATTTGTCCGGTATCTTGCCAAATTAATCCAATCATTAATTTCAGGAGGGTAGATTTTCCGCATCCGCTGGGACCAATGAGCACGGATGTTTGGCCGTGTGTAATGGATAAATCAATAGAATCTA
>DTUJ01000118.1 GCA_012964235.1 Fidelibacterota bacterium | reverse complement strand
ACCAGAAAACCAATGGGAATTCCGGCCAGGAATGCCTCCGGCAGCAGCTTGCCGGTCTGGACAAGAGCACTCCCTGCAACCATGAGCGGCCCGAAATTGAGACCGATGAGTAATTCTCCCATGCCTTTCCACGAAGCAAACCTGAAGGGTGGTGCCGTATAAAAGAATCCGGACACAAACCCAATCAGCCCTAGCCACAATACCGGCAGACCCGCTTTTAGGATTAAAGGTATGCCAACTACCGCACTGAGAGCAAATGACACCAGAGCCACAGTGAGCATTCCCTTTGCTGAAATGAGGCCCATCTGGATGCTGCGGCTTCCCCCGGAGAATGGCACCATATAATTATAATTCGCTTTATCCGTACCACTGGTATGGTCGAAGTAATCATTGGCGGTATTTGTCCCAATGTGAAGTAAACTGGCTCCCAGGAGCGTCAACCCCAGCCAGCCCCAGCTCACGTCGAAATGAAGATGAGCAACGGCGGCGCCTACTAATATGGGTACAATGGTAGCAGTGAGAAAAGGCAGGCGCATGATAACGAGCCAGGTAAAAACCTTAGTCATCAGGCTTATTTTGGGCCGTACCTGATCCGGTGTCTTAGTCTCCAAAAGCGTTGTCACGCCGCAATAACCTATATGCTCGCCATTTTTTCCTTTTGTGGGGGTGATTTTAATATGACAGGGCATTTCATGACCATCCTTGTGCAGAAAAACCGTGTCTCCTTCCCAGGCTCCTTTTTTCACAGCTTCATCAAGCCAGTTGACCACATGGCCCAATACCACCTGGCCTGGACTAAAATCACTTACCCGGCCTTTACCAATTATTTCTTCCGGTGTATATCCAAAAAGTTTTTCGGCACCTTCATTGTACGTTTCTAGTTTGCCGTCAAGGTCACATGTAATAACGCTATTCATTTGTTTATCCATATTTTTAGCCTGCTCCTCATGTTATTTACTCTTTCCAATTCCATCATTTGTCAATAATTTGAACATTGACAGGATGATAAAATTAAACAAAATAAGCACGAAAGTTATATATCTTCTTTTTATAATTTTACTGTTTTTATATTAAAAAGGTTTACTTAGAAACTAATTACTCTATAGATGAATACCCTCAGCATCAAAGAAATTGCTTTTGGTTCAAAGGATTATAGAAAAGCATTAGCGATTCGTGAAGAAGTCCTTCGGGAACCCCTGGAGTTATCATTTTCACAGGAAGAGCTGAAAGAAGACTTAGATGACATTCATATTTCCGGTTTTAGTAAAAATACTATGATTGGGACGTTAATTCTTTCCCCTCAAAATGACGGAACAATCCGAATGAGACAGATAGCAGTCTGTTCTGATTTTCAAAGAAAAAGCATAGGGAAAAAGCTGGTAGAATTTGGTGAAACAGTCGCGAAGGGACGAGAATACAGAAAAATAATTTTATTTTCACGGGAGTATGTGATTCCATTTTATGCTAACCTAGGTTATACAGTTTATGGGGATAGATTTGAATCAGTTACACTGCCTCATTTCTGCATGCAAAAACAATTAGTTTGAATTTTCGTTGTGTGGCTTCTCAGTTTAATTATGATATTTTCCAATCCTGCATTTCCCGCTGAAGATACTCCATACGTCATTGTACTGGGGATTGCGCAGGATGGGGGTGCTCCACACGCCGGATGTACCAGATCCTGTTGCGCAGAGAGATGGGACGATCCTGAAAAACAATTCAGTGCTTCGTGTTTAGGAATTGTTGATCCTCAAACGAATGAAGTGTGGATGATTGATGCCACTCCTGATTTTCCGAAACAGTATCATGTCCTGACGCAAAACGGGAAGTATACCCTGGAGGGGGTTTTACTCACTCATGCTCACATAGGGCACTATACCGGACTTATGCATCTGGGCCTGGAAGTAATGGGGGCAAAATCCATACCTGTTTATGCAATGCCCCAAATGAGGACCTTCCTAGAATCCAATGGACCCTGGGACCAGCTGGTTTCATTAGATCAAATCAAGTTGAAACTCCTGGGAAATGAATCTCCCCATGCACTTAATGATCGCCTCACTGTAATACCGTTCCAGGTGCCTCACAGGGATGAGTATTCCGAAACAGTGGGATACAGAGTGGTGGGCCCATCATTCTCCCTGGTATACATTCCTGACATTGATAAATGGGAGCGTTGGGAAAAAGATATAAATGAAGTAATTCTTGAAAATGATTATATACTTATTGATGGTACTTTTTTCGGAGATGGTGAGATACCAAATCGCTCAATGGAGGAAATTCCACATCCTTTTATTATAGAAAGTATGGAACGCTTTGGCAATTTATCTGAAAAGGAAAAATCAAAAGTACATTTTATCCATCTCAACCATACAAACCCGGCCTTAAACAACGAATCCGGTGAAAGAAAAAATATGACACTTAAGGGGTTTAAAATAGCGCGAAGAAATGAGAAGTACACGCTGTAGCCTGGCTGATCTTTTGAATCAATTAATGGAACAATAATGAAATTATTTATATTTCTCACATTCTTGGTAAGTTTAGCGATGCCGAAAGATAGAATAGAGGAGGGAAACCCCATAACCCTCCAAAGGATAGAGGTTAATGATCTAGTGTTCAATTGCAGAACCAGTGGGTTGAACA
>DTUJ01000117.1 GCA_012964235.1 Fidelibacterota bacterium | reverse complement strand
CCCCAATCCCCTGGTCCGTAGCCAGGTGCTCTATCCAATTAAGCCACGGGCGCATATTTTCGTAGCCCGTAGGGGAATCGAACCCCTATTACAAGATTGAGAATCTTGCGTCCTAACCGTTAGACGAACGGGCCAATAATGCTGGGGTGCAGGGATTTGAACCCCGACTGACGGATTCAGAGTCCGCTGTCCTACCATTAGACGACACCCCATTTTACAGGGAAATCACACCTGATAATTTACGGATGAGTATAGATTTATGACCAAGTAAGTTTTCGTGGACTAATAAACGGGTAATAAAAATAATTACATGAAACGAAAAAACCCCACAGCAGCAGGGTTTTTTATTTGAAAAACTACTTGAGAAGTACCATCTTTCTGGTATCTTTAAAATTCCCTGCCTGGATCTGATAAAGATAAACACCTGCACCCACAGATCTACCGAAATAATCTGTAGCATTCCAGACAACCGATTGGAATCCAGCAGGCTGATTTGTATTAACTATTTGATTTATCTCTCTCCCGTTAAGATCATATATTGTTAGCGTTACATGATCATAAAATGGAAGACTATATCTGAGAGTTGTCACCGGATTAAAGGGATTGGGGTAGTTCTGATGAAGAGTATAGTTATCAGGAAGAATGGTTCTCTTGCCTAAAGTCATTTCTTGAGAACCTCCAGGAAGTGTGATCTCTCCCGCACCTGTAAGGACATACTCCTCTCCAACTCCGGTAGCAAGAATCCATTCTTTCTGTTCCCCTGCATTTATCATTATGTTGTAGTGAATGTTTAAGCTTGAATTGGTGTTTATAACCTGAATCTTCCCTCCATCCTCAGTATTCCTCATATTATCAGTAAAGCGGGCGTCAAAGGCCATATATGGAAATACAGGGGGTAAGCTATAACTTAAGCGGGTTTCATCAGGAATATTCTCTCCAAAGTACAAAGTATTGGTATGAGTACCATTTGCAAATTCCAGCCTATTACTCCGGTCCAATCTATCTACAGAGGATACAGCTCTTGCTGATTGTTGTGAGCTGGACAAAGTAATGTCCCCCTCATCATTGGTTCGGAGCCAATAGCCTTCTCCGGGGACCAGATTCTCTGAATACAGATAAGAACCATTATAGCCGAAGAGTGTCCCATCAATAATAATTTCCCAAGGATCAAGTATGTTTTCAAGTTCAATAGTAGAAGAAATACCGGAGATTAGATTCCATCCCTCGTTCAGGTCCATTGTAAGAGAAGTTATCTCACCTCCAGTAATATCACTGCTCCCTGAATCGTCAAAGCGAAGCCAGTAGCCTTTACCATTTTCAAGGTTGTCTTCCAGTATATAAGACACGCCGAAGGAGTATAAAGTCCCATCTATGGCATCAGGAAAAATTGTTGATACATTTCCATCTTCAATACTTAGGGGAAGCCCAACCATATTCCAATCAGACATATATGGAATTATAAGGGTTATTTCTGAGGAAATAGTAGCTACAGTATAGTCCACAACCACTGCCTCATTTGGATACTCTACATCAAACAGAGCTATTTGAATATTTCCAATTCCTTCCATATCCTGAACAAGCACATCTAGAGAAAAATCAGCAGTTTTTTCTTCATTTAAAGCACCTTCATCTATCCAATCAGCTATTAAACTAATCTGGCTTTCTGTGAGGTCCGGATTATTTCCGGGTGGCATAGCACCAGAATTTATTTTCTGCCATAAAAGGCTACTTAGATGATTACCGGGAATAACTACTGGCCCGCTATTTCCACCATTCATAACGTTATTGTATGAAGTTAAGCTCAACCCTCCAGCACTTCCATGGCATCCTGTGCAGCTCTGGTTAAAAATAGGTTGAATTGAAAGGCTGTAATCAATCCCAACAATATCAGTAGTTACCGAATCTACATAAGGAGGATAACACAAATTACCAAAGCACAGCATGGATGCCCAGTCTCCGGGTATCTCATTGGTATTTCGCACCGCTGCTATTGTGATAGGAGAATTTGTAATATTCGTAATGACTCCTTCGAATCTGGTGTAAGTATTTAATTCCACTTCTGCTGAAGTTTCACCGTAATCAAACGAAAATGTTGTTGGCTCCATCCCAATTGATAGATTGTAATCTACAATGACCGTATAATCCGGATTATCTACATCAAAAACAGTTAGAGTAACTGTGCCCACCCCTTGTGATAGATCAAAAGGAAGAAAATGAATGGCAAAACCAATTGACCCTCCTCCTGTTATCTCCGCGGAAAATTGCCATCCTCCAGGACCATCTGGCGGGTAACAAAGTTCCAGTATACCATCACCATCGAAATCAAAACAGGTCTGGGTAAACCAATCATCGGGGAAATTATTTATTCCATCTAATTGAACAGTAATAGAAGATTCTGTCAAATTGGTGATAATTCCAAAGCCAGATGTAACCTGACCATATTCGGTAGTATCATTTTCGGTTATGTACGTGCCACCTGGATCAAAGGAAAAAGTTTGGGCGAACATAGACGTGGAAAGACTAATGAACAACACCAATAATGAAGAGGAATAATTTTTCATTTGTTTATTCTCTATTACTAGAATATTTTTCCATTAACACCCTAGCAAAGCTCCAGAAGATTTCTTACTTCATCAGAATCAATTTTTT
>DTUJ01000116.1 GCA_012964235.1 Fidelibacterota bacterium | reverse complement strand
GACTCGAACCTTCAACCAATGGCTTAAGAGGCCAGAGCGTTTTATGACGACAAACGGGAAGTAATATCCGGTAAATAACAGGTGGTTGAGACAGTTGTTAGGATTGCACCCGAACCTTGGGGGCACCCCCTGTGCTTTAGATATTACCACCTCTCACACAAAATGGGTAAAAATACCCATCCTTAAGGTTTTTTCTTGTAATTCTGAATACCAATGGTTACACTTTGCAAACAGCTATGAACCTTATTAAACACTTTATATTATATTATCCTCTTTCTATTTATATACCATGAGAAAAAGTATTAGTGAGTGAAAATACCATATTGAAATTAACCTTATCTGTTGCAAGTACTGAAGACCGGGAATCTATATTTCGTATAAGGCACGATGTGTATGCTAATGAACTTGGGCAATACGAACCACAATTAGATGGAAGCTTGGCCGATGCAGATGATATTAAAAGCGTATATATTACTGCGACTATGGGTGGGGAATTAGCGGGCTTTGCAGGTATTACGCCTCCAGATAGTCCACGTTTTTCGGTGGATAAATTTTTGCCCCGAGATGAGATTCCTTTTACATTCGATGAGCATCTTTTTGAAATTCGTGCACTTACAGTAAAACGCTCATTGAGAGGATTGCACATCTCTGATTGTCTAATGTATGCGGCATTCCGTTGGATAGAGGCACGTGGTGGAAAACGCATCGTGTCGATTGGACGAATCGAAGTTCTTGATATGTACCTGCAGATAGGTATGCAAAAGGTTGGTCGGTCCTTTAAATGTGGTTCTGTTACATATGATCTAATCAGTGCGGAGATAAGTACATTATCAGACCGACTTAAATCATTTTCCACCCGATTAAAACATGTTGAACAAAGCGTGGATTGGAAGCTTGGAATCACTTTTCATCGTCCTTCCGAATGTTATCACGGAGGAGCATTTTTTGATGCAATAGGTGATCATTTTGAAGACCTAAACAAGAAAAATGATATTATCAATGCGGACGTGCTTGATGCCTGGTATCCACCGGTTCCTGAGGCTCAAAAGATATTGCTGGATCAACTGGAATGGATTATGCGCACATCCCCACCAACACGTGCTGGTGGATTAGAACAAACGATTGCTAAAGCTCGAGGTGTAAGGGATGATTGTATACTAACTGGTGGAGGATCTTCAGCTCTGATTTTCCTTGCTTTTCGCCATTGGTTAAATGCCTCATCACGTGTACTAATCTTGGATCCAACGTATGGTGAGTATATGCATGTGCTTGAGAATATTATTCAATGTAAGGTTGAAAGATTTTTACTTGGTCGGCGAGATGGTTATAATCTGAACCTGAAATCACTAAAAAAGAAAATATCTAATGGATTTGACCTTTTTGTCTGGGTCAATCCAAATAGTCCCACTGGATTACATGTTGCAACAGATGAGGTGGAAGAAGTGCTCAGAAATTCATCCGGATGTAAACGCATTTGGATTGATGAGACTTATATAGAGTACGTAGGACAGGAGCATTCACTTGAAAAATTCGCTATGAATAGTGAGAAAGTGATAGTCTGCAAGTCCTTATCAAAAGTATATGCTCTTAGCGGTTTGCGTGTAGCCTACCTATGCGCACCACCCCACCAGCTTGAAGAACTTCGAGCTTTGACTCCCCCTTGGTCTGTCAGTCTGCCAGCACAAATTGCTGCAACATATGCATTAAAGTCTCCTGATTATTATATTATGCGTTATAAAGAGACCAATGAACTCAGAGATGAACTGATAAAAGGCTTGAAAGATCTTGGTATTACAGAGATAATCCCCGGAATAGCTAATTTCGTTATGTTTCATCTACCTGCTGAAGTTGATACCGCTGCTGTAATTGTTAAAAAATGCAGGGAGAATGGACTCTACCTGCGTGATATATCGGGTATGGGCTCAGGAGTTGGAAACCGTGCATTACGGATGGCTGTTAAGAGTGGGGAGACAAATCAGCATATGATGAAGATATTAGAAAATGTCATCAACCAGTAAATGAACCTGGGAAATACTTGATAGGGATAAAGAAAATATTTAGTAGACAATTAAACATGATTGTTTCAGCTTTTTTATTCTAATAATTAACCAAACCCCGTTTTTTTTGGTTTTTCTTTAACAACCTCTTTGTAAAAAGTGGGGCTTGATATTCCGAATTTGGTTGAGAAAGTGAAGTTTTTGTTTAGTGATAATTCAGTTTTATTCTTTTCCCTCTCTTTTCATTCTTTTGGCTAACTTCTTTTCTTTAGCTGTTTTTAGAGGTTTTTTCTTTTCACTTTTTTTAGCATCTTTTCCTTTTCCCATCATATTTCCTTTTATTTAATTAACGATAAATCCCATCTCACAAATATACTATTATATCCAATCTATAGTTGGTTCTCCATCATAGCCATTACATTTTTACTCCCAATCTTTTAAGAAACTTTCAATCTCATCTTAATCTAAATCTACACATCATCCTATAAAAAAATACTACAAGAATGCGTGTCAGCCTTTTTATCCGACACTACCCCGCCTTGCCGACCCTCTATACCCATCTTTTTTAGTTGAAAATTGAATTATCGCTGACAGGACCAGTATCAGCAGTATATTACAGGGTAAATAAATATTAACCTGACTAATTCAGACTAT
>DTUJ01000115.1 GCA_012964235.1 Fidelibacterota bacterium | reverse complement strand
GCTTTTGGATTAATCGTCGCTATGATTATACAGGTTTTTCAGAATTTTTTCGTATCCAGAATTGACAAGCTTGTTTTAGATATGGAAGAGCAATCAGTACGACTTATTGATCATCTTTATGATCTGGATGCACCAAAAGGAGGTAAGAAAAAGCTTTAAGAAAAACCTGTGGGAAAAATAAAACGCAGATTCAGGGGAGGGGAAATTCCTACATCATCCATGGCAGATATTGCTTTTTTACTCCTTATCTTTTTTCTTGTTACAACAACAATTGACATAGATAAAGGGTTGGGTCTGGTGCTGCCTGCTGAGGGAGAAACAATTGAAATAAAGAAAAAAAATATTTTAAACTGCCTTATTAATTCCTCTGGAATGGTTTTGCTGGGAGGCGAACCAGTAAATCTAAAAGATGTCAGCCGCATAGTAAAAGAGAAACTCAGGGAAAATAACAAGCTGATCATTTCTGTCAAAACACATGAAAAAACTCACTACAAAGATTATGTGGCTATCATAGATCAGCTTAAAATAGCAAATGCAACCCGCATTTCAATCGCAGATACTGACTAATGAAATTTATCCGAAAAACAACTCTTTCCAGTGAAATTCCAACGGCGTCTATGCCCGATATAATATTCATGTTATTAATATTTTTTATGGTTACAACTGTACTCAGAGAATTTTCTGGTTTACCTATTGAAATCCCAAAAGCGAAACGAATCGAAAAACTTAAATCAAAACGACACACATCACATATTTGGGTTTCTAAGGAAGGATTAATTTCAATTGAAGATCGCCTCTTTAATATAGAAAATGTTCGAAACATCATATATGATAAGCGAGTCGCAGATCCACAGATTGTTATTTCATTAAAAGCAGATGAATCAGCAAGAATGGGGTTGATTTCAGGAATCCATAATGAACTCAGGAAAGCAGACGCTTTAAAGCTAAACTATTCTACAAAAACGTCCCTTGATTAATTTATGTCTTTGGAACAGCTCTCACTTAAACTCCGTTTTCCATTTATAATAAGAGTTACAGGTTTACTTAGCATAATTCTTTCAATTTCCCTGTTTTTTGTCCTCCCGCGATTTACTGGCGAAACAGTTCAAGAACATTATGACCAAATTATTATTGAACAGATTGATATCCCTCAAACTCAGCAGATTGAAAGACCACCCCCGCCTGCACGACCATCAATACCAATTGAATCTGAAGATGAAGATCTGGCAGATGATTTAACTATTGAAGAAACTGACTTGAGTGATTTTGAAGCATGGGATGCACCTCCGCCACCACCTTCTGGTCCACAGGTTAAATTTATACCTTATGATGACCCTCCGGTCCCCCTAACACCAATTAAACCAAAATATCCGGAAATTGCCCAAGAAGCCGGTATTGAAGGTACTGTGTTCATCCAGGCCTTCATTGATAAAAAAGGACGTGTTATAGAAACCACAATCATTAAAGGAATTCCAAATACGGGCCTAGATGAGGCCGCAATAGAGGCTATCCGCAAAACACGCTTTAGGCCGGCAAAACAAAGAGAGCGCGCTGTTGGGGTTTGGATTTCAATACCTGTAAACTTTAAACTGAAAGGATAATTGGAACTAGTAAATTTATTTACCTACTATCCTTGCTGACCTATCTTGTGTTATCTGTGAGCCATGAAGAGGTCTCTCCTACCAACGCTAAAGACAATAGCGATGTCACAATATCAAAAACAATCTATTCTCTAGGTTTACACACATCAGTTTGAAACTCTAAAACAAACCATCTTTTGAGAGCCGGATATGAAGAGTTATATTGACAAGCGATGTTTCCCCATTCTACCCCTCGAGTAACTGTTTTTGTTTGCCTTGTATTGCTGATAGTTTGTGCGGTACACGCGCAAATAACAGGTAAGGTGGTAAATAAAGAAACACAAGAAGCAATTGTAGGCGCAAATATCCTTATCGTCAACACAAACACGGGCACCACCACCGATGACAAAGGCGTGTTCTCATTTGATTGGCAAGGGGACTTTCCTATCAAGATTCGTGTCTCACATATCGGTTACAGTGAACAGGAGGTCACGGTCTTAGTCCCCAGTGAAGTCTGGATGGAGATGGAATCCTCGGTATTGAAGGGAGAAGAGATCTTGATCACAGGTGATCGAAGAAAAATAGAGAGGGAAGTGTCCAGCAGTGGTGAGGACGTTTCCTTGGAACAAATTGAGGTTCGTGGTATCCGTGACATCGGCGAAGTACTACAAGAAATGAGCAGTGTCGTAATCTCTACTACCATATCAGGGCGACAAACGGCCAGTGTCAGGGGCAGCAATGCCAATGAGATATCAGTTTACCTAGATGGGACCAAGCTCAACAGGCCGCTTGATGGCGTCGCAGACCTCTCTGCCATCGACATGATGGATTTGTCCGGCGTGGAGATAATAAGAGGGGGAAATTCTGTTTTGTTTGGCCCTGGGAATTTTGGGGGTGTGATTCATTTATCCTCACAATCACCCGAAAGCAACACAATAACCCTATACCGTAATGTTGGTCTAACCGATAAAAGAGATCAGGATTTGTCGGGAGCCATCAGTCTGCGGATCCACTCCCTTGGAATTGGTGGTCGTTTTTCCGGTAAGTCGCGGTTATATGATGGCCGGACACTCTA
>DTUJ01000114.1 GCA_012964235.1 Fidelibacterota bacterium | reverse complement strand
CACATTTGAGTGTGTCGTTTAATTCTTTAAAGGGGTTTATAAGTTCTTTAATATTCGTCATATATAAAATTACCAAAAATTACATTACACAGACACTCCGGATTAAAGAAATTACTAAATAAGAATATTTATCTTTTTCTTGCCTGCAACCGATGTATAATCTATTTTTAGTCGTAATGGTATTCAGACGAATCACACAAATTATTCTATTCTTGATCCTCTCTCAAAATTCTATTTTGGGACAATTTGGAAAAATAGAAATAATATTTGATGAGCAGTTATTACGGAGCAACATTCGTCAATTAATTTTACCTCTCCGTGAAGAAATAAAACGGTTTTATACCTCTACTGTCTGGAATCAAGAATTTGTTGATCTGGAAATTCCACTCAATATTCAAATTGTTTTTGAAGGAGCAACTCAAAAAGGATCAAGCCAAACGTTTCTTGCTCAGGCATTGTTCTCAAATGGAAATGACCTGAGATATTTTGATAAAGGAGTTCAATTTTTATATAATGACAGCGGAACGTTATATTATGATCCTGTAATTTTTGACCCGCTTTCTAGTTTCCTGGCTTTTTATGGCAATCTCATTCTTGCTGGTGAAATAGACACGTATACACCGGAAGGTGGTACCACAGAGTTAGAATTATGCCGATCAATTGCCATACGGGGAAATTCCTCAAATTATTCCCGCGGTTGGGCGGATCGTATCCAACTAATAAATGAGTTAAGTGCAAACTCAGGATTGAGAAAAGCACGTTTTGCTTATTATTATGCAATTGATTTGTTTCAACAGGGAAAAATCAAATCGTCTATAGTTGAATTTGAGAATATGATATCAGGACTGGACGAAGTCTATGAAATTTCACCCAGGAATCATCATACTGTTCTATTTCTCAAGGCTCATGCAGATACATTATCTCACATTCTCACAGTTCTAAATCAAAAAGATATTCTTTTGGATTTGGTAGAATTAGATCCGGATAATGAAAAAATTTATTCCGAGGGGCTGGAGGAAATATCAGAATAGCGTATTGTTCTTTTTAAATAGTACATGAATACAATACTTCCTTTATAGAGATTTGACATAATCTGTCGGTCTTTTTTCACCCGGATTTTAGAATTTCCTATGCGTTTTCGTAAAACTATATGAGGATGAAATACCAGCCAAATCTGGGCATTGATTATCGCTGTCATATGTTTATAATCTAGCTTTATTAGTGCATAAAAAAAGGCAATCCACTCCAAGGCAAATCGCAACGGGAAAAGATATACAGCAATCGGTAATGAATAATTTGACAAGAGCATCACAAGTGAATTTTTATGATTTAAGTAATATTTTTTATAGGTATACATAGGCAGTGTTACTGCATTTTTATGATATATAACAGACTTAGGTTCTGCCCAAATTTCATATCCCATCAATTGATACCGCCAACATAAATCTATCTCTTCCATGTGAGCAAAAAAAGATTTATCAAATTCTCCTGCTTCTTGGAATAATTCTTTTTTTGTAAGAAATGCTGTCCCGGAAGACCAGAATATTCTTTCGGAAGTATCGTATTGTCCATGATCAATTTCTTGTTCAAGTAAAATTCTTCCCTTGGTAAACGGAAAACAGAACAGGTCAAGATGTCCCCCTGAACCTCCGGCATAATCAAATAGATCTTTTTTGTAATAGTTTAAAATTTTTGGTTGAACAGCAGCTGTTTTTGGGTTTGATATGATTTGTTCAACCAGAGGCTCTATCCAGCCGGATTCAACACAAGTATCATTATTCAGAAAAAGGACATATTCACCTTTTGCATAATGAACTCCTGCATTACATCCTCCTGCATATCCTAAATTTACTTCGTTTTGAACTAATAATATTCCCGGATGATGTTCTTTCAGCCAAGCAACACTTTCATCTGTTGATGCATTATCTACTACAATTATCTCAAAGTTTGGATACGTTGAGTTTTTAAGAGAATCAATACATTCTGAAAGAATCTCAACCCCATTCCAATGAGGTATAATTATTGATATAAAAGGATGGGATGGTAATGACATTGGAATAAATTAAAAACGCAAGATAGAATTAAATTGGGACGGTATTAATCTTGAATTTCCTCTAACATCTTTCTTGCATTTATATCACTAGGATTTCTTTCCAGCCAGGTTGTTAAAACTGATTCTGCTTCTCTATTCAAATCCATTTCCTGATAGGTAAGAACCAGGCTGGAAACAATTTCTCCATAATTATTCTGCCATTCATTCCAGGTTTTTTGGTTTAATCCACTTTTTTTAACTCCGTAAATACCTACAGAATTTTCAATTTCCAAATATGTATTATATAATTCTTCAAAAATTATTTTTGCATTTTCAAAATCCTTGAAGTCCTGTATATATACTTGGCCATAGCGAATCTTATCCTGAATTGATTGGCTACGTCTTTCATTCAAATTGTCCAGAATTTCTCTAAATATCTCCTTTTCACCAATTTCACTATAAATTTGACCAATTTGATAATAGAGATCCTTAGACTCGATTGCGATAGTTTTCTCCGGTAGATTTTTTTCCATCTGGTCAAGAGTTTGTTTCACCTTTAATCGAAGTGCTTCAACTTCCTCTGGGTCTGCACCCTTATTTTTACTCAATTTCTGATAATCAAAAAAGTAGTGAACCGCTAAT
>DTUJ01000113.1 GCA_012964235.1 Fidelibacterota bacterium | reverse complement strand
TCTCGCCAAATTTACCTATATGTTATCTACCCTATGGTCAATTGAAGCTAATTTTTGCATTGGTAGTCCTATCTAATATAATCGTAAGTTAACAAGAACATGCGTTTAGCTGTTTAGGTTTAAATTATTCTAATTCTATCAAATTTTGACAAAGACATAAAACCATCTGAAAATGTAATGGACATGTTTGTTCTTGATTGGCTTAACTGAATAACAATAGACACGGAGAATTAATCACAGATGAAAGAATTTTGCATTACAGAATTGGATCCCTAAGGTTCCAGATTTGACTGTGATTCCATCGGAGGGCTGGGATCATCACTTGTGGTTTGATGAAACTGACCTGCCCTGGGTAAGTCCATCACCGAATATACCGGATCTTGAAACGGCAATCATTTATCCCGGGATGTGTTTGATAGAGGGTACAAACATTAGTGAGGGTCGGGGCACTCCCAATCCATTTAAATGGATTGGAGCACCCTGGATTGATGGACAGAACCTCTCTCAAACATTGAACAAATTTAATTTGCCGGGAGTTGTTTTTGTCCCAGTTTCCTTTACTCCTGTCCCGATTCCCGGGAAATCTGTCAATCCAAAATTTGAGAACCAAGAATGCAGTGGTGTTGAGGTCAGGATAATAGACCGTAATGAGTACAGAAGTGTAGATACTGGCGTTAAAACTTTGTTTGCTTTGTTCAAAATAGCTCCGGAAAAATTCGAATTTCAGGAAAATCACTTAAATCGTTTATGGGGCAGTAATGAACTTTATATAGCACTAAAAAACGGAACTCTTCCGCAATCGAAGATCTATTGAAAGATTATTGGAAAATAATCAGATAATATAAAATTTACAGAAGAAGGATTAAATAATAATACCTATTGACACTCTATTGACATATTTCAATCGTCCAAAATCAACATAGGAATAATCAATTCTTAAGATAGCCTGAGTTCCCCAGAGACGATAATGTAATCCTCCTCCAAGTGTTAGTCCTTCCTCTGCATTTTCTCTAAAAAGGTTTGCATGCCCACCGCGTAAAAAGAATGTCTCCCCCACAGCAAGTTCAAAACCTGCATTTACTGCTTCTGTGTTATCATTTGGGTGAAGTGCATCGATGGCATAGCTTAGCCGCAATGCCTTTGTTCTTACCAGCTCACCCGAGAGGCCGACGCGAAATATCAGTGGAAGCGGGAAAGCATCAGTTTCATAAAGTGCGTTTACAAACTCGACATTCCCCTGATTAATAAGATCCGGGTCTACGCTCAGCTTCTGATCTCTTCCGGTCATACGCAATTCACCACCGTAGTTTGCTAGGCTGGCCCCGAGGCGAATGCCTTTGAACGGAGTAACGAATAATGCTCCCAGGTCCATTGCAAATGTATTGGCATGGGAGTGCCAGATCGTTTGCTGTATAAATTTAATATTTCCGCCAATACTGAATTTGTCCGTTAGTTTCCTTGCAAAGGACAAGTTAACCGCTAAATCCTGAGCACCCCAATACTCACCTGTTCCTTCCGGTTCTGTGACTGTTCGAACCTTATCATCCGGTACGGTTAGGCTGGTAACACTTAATCCAAGAACGCCAATACCCCGGAGTGGAAGAGCCAACCCAAGATAGTGAAAACCAACGCCAGCCAGCCAATCATTATTAACAAACATGGTTTCTAATCTCTTTACATTTGCAAGACCAGCTGCATTCCAAAAAATGGAACTGACATCGCCCTCCATAGCGGTAAAAGCATTTCCCATTGCTGTAGCACGGGCATCAACACCAATTTTCAGGAACTGTGCAGCAGTGGTCCCTGACTTTGTCATTGTTTGCGTATTATCCAATTGCCCATAAACCATGTTAGTATACGTGAGAACAACCATTGTCATGACAACGATAAAAAAACCTTTATTTATGTGAAATGTTTTCATAATTCCAATTCCTGGTGTTCTATTATTTGATCACCGCAAAACGACCGATTTTTTCTCCTAACTCTCCAGCGTCGACGTGGAAGAGGTACACTCCATAGGATATGGGGAAATTATCATTCGTGGTGAGATCCCAGTACTCTTTCCCGTCGTCAATTGTCGATTGGTGAGTCAGCGTATTCACCAGTTCACCTGACATTGTATAAATCCGAATGGTGCATTCGGAAGGTAAATGATTAAAATAAACACGCCGCGGTCCCCTATCTCGGGGATTCTGCCTGTCTAACTGTTCCAGAACATTCATCACAACATAAGGATTAGGGACAACAGATATTCTATCCAAATCACTTCTTCCCAGTTCTTCATCTATTCGGGAAGCCGTTGTAACAAATGTAAATACATCCTCAACATAGAAAGGACGTGTTGTCGCAACATAATAAATATCCCCATCCCCTGGAGGAATTGCCGTTCCCTCGGAAGGCATCAGAAATTTTATCATCCAGGTCGGGGATCCAAACCCATCTCCTTCAAACAACACAATTTCATCGTGAGTGTCCCACGTATCATTGCTTTCATTGGGTGGTTTTTTGATAATTGCGAACCTCTGCTTTTCGGGAATCATTCCCATTGTGGTTTTATATATTTCGAATGGAGTTAAAATACCTGCAAAAGCTCCTGTATCAACAATTGATGACGAAAAACGAACTTCATAATCTGCCGGATAAGCGTTCCCCCCTTGTGAATACACTCCAACTACTCCGG
>DTUJ01000112.1 GCA_012964235.1 Fidelibacterota bacterium | reverse complement strand
AGGGAATCTATTTGTTTGGTGAAAGGGAGAAACGACTGCGCCAAATTTCCAATTATTAAAATAAACATTTAATGCGGCAGAATAAGAGCCCAGCTTCCGGTCACTGCCTTGAAAAAACAAGTAATAATAGTCAAAAGCGTTTACTACATCCAGGGGACTATTTTCATCCACGCTCCCCCAAGTGTGAATTTGTTTTCCCACTTTGATTTCCCCAAAATTCGTGTACCAAGTCAAATATAACTCTCTCAAGTCCCATAAGAAATCCTGGGGGATACTGCTTGATAGATAATGAGAATGGCTCTTGGGTGTGTACTCCATTGCAAGATCAGCATAGACATCAAGATTTTCGTTTTTATGCTGAAGAGTTAAATCAAACATTCGATAGGGGAGGTTGATTAAAGAATTATCTGATAAATGAGCCATATAGTACAAATCTATATATCCTGAATAACTAGTACTGCCTTGCCCAAATGCCAATCCATTAAATAGTAAGAATAATGATAGAAAAATTTTAGGTCTCATATATTGATTCCTGATATGTTTAATTATTTATTGCTTTATCTGTAGCTTCCAAAAGCCAATTTAACACTTCATTCCCTTGGGTTTTCCATGCCCTTGGCAAAGCCCAATCTGGAAAGTCTCCCAGCAGTTCACCATTCCATGTGTATGTAACTTTAGTCTCATTATTGTTTACGGGAGAAAGTCGCCATTCTCCAGCTGCATTAACAAGCCTAATATAGGATTTTGTTGGAGATGCTTTTTCATGGTTCACTGCGCGAAACTGATAGAGCAGATCATTACCAGTCAAATGAGTGGTATATTTTACTATATAGTCCCGACTTGTGATGGGGAAGGGCATGTCAAGCATGATATGAACAATTTCCGGTTCCAGTATTGTAGTTGCTTCAATCCGTTTAAACACGTTGGGATAATTGGTTTTATTTTCGAGAATTTCTGCGATTTTGTCCATTATGAAAGGAAATGTTGTCTGTGCTTTACACCATGGTATATCACCTTCCTCAGCCCATCCAATCCATATTTTCTTATCCTGAAGTACGTTCCAGTTTTCCACATTATGTAGTGGTTCTACACTTAAGACATGGCCGTACATAACAAACAGCAATAGACCTGTGATGTAAAGGGAACTTCGGTTAAATGATGATAATAAGTCGGTCAATTCAATGCTCAGGTTAAAAATGTTTCATAAATCTTTGAACAATCGGATCGGATTTGTTTAGCATTAAGTCCAAATTTTTCTAAATCATAATTATGTTTACTTTTGAAATTTCTTTGACTATCCGCTGTTTGTTGTATCGAGTTGATTAAATCGGTTGAGGGCTCATGGTTGAAAAAGGATAATATTTCAGACATCAATCCATCAAAATTATTCATCATTTTATCAAAATGCACTATCATCACTTTGGAACGGTCGATGCGATCATTGATCCAGTCATCATGGAATCGAATCAGGAGTGTAACAAGTGCTTTATACAATCGATCAATATATATTTTCCGCCTATCTTCAGGCAAATTCCAGAATCCAAACCGTTTCTCCAGTACCCCGGTAACAAGACTAAGGCCGGAGGGTATCACACTGAGGGGATCACGAACCATATAGAGAATTTTTGCCTCAGGAAAGCGCGTCATGAACCTGGGAAGGTTTGCACTGATTGAAAATAATTTTGCGATAATTCTATTACAACTGGATTGTTTGAGTACTCTTCTCCAGATAGATTCAAGCCAGTTGAAATCTCTTTCAGACGTATCCCTGATTTTCGGATCAAACCATTCAAACAAATCCTCTTCTGCCCAGGAAAGAATAAATCCATAGAGAAAGAATCCATCAAAATACCTAAATAAAATTGATGCATCGTCTGTTTCTACAGATCGGAGACTTGTCTTGTGAGCTTCAGTAGAATGATGACGGGTGGGACTTATGAGTTCTAGGATAGGTAATAGGGGTCGAATACATTTTTGGATCAAAACAGATGGATAGAGCAATTGCCAGAGTTGAGCACCGGCACCTATTTTATTTTTTACTAAAAAATGATGTAAAAATGTTGTTCCTGACCTGGGATTTCCTACAATCACGATGGGATTTGTTATCCGTCTTGTTCTTATACTTGGATAGACTATTTTATCCATAAACATGCCAAGACTGATTATGAGTCGTAAAATTGATATAAGAAGACCTGAAAAAATGGGAGAGATCCAGATTCCAAAGGAGTGGCCTATTGTCAGGTAAGCTTTGCGGAGTCTATTTAAAGTAGATATGTTCGACTGCATTAGTTAAAATTATTGTTATTATGTTCATATGTTAAAGTGTACTGAAAAAATAAGCCATTTTTTTATTATAAACTTTTCTAACCTTAATTGATGTTATCCTCTAGCATGAGTATATTTAATTAATAAATCGTTTGAAAATAATGGAAAATCTATTTAATAAGCAGGATATTATATGAAAATTAAAATTGTTGTACTATTTATTGGGTTTTTATTCCAGTTCATAGAGGCAGAGGTATTTGAAGGCTATGCCTTATTTACGCAAGGATCCTCTCCTGGCGGAGGTGGCGGCGGAGGCGGGACCACATATCTCATAGATCACAATAGCACAGTTGTCAAATCCTGGTCTCATACGCGGGGTGCCGCAAGCATGCCCTACTTACTCCCGGACAGTTCTATTATATATCCAT
>DTUJ01000111.1 GCA_012964235.1 Fidelibacterota bacterium | reverse complement strand
GGTAGGGAATCTTCAAAAACCAATTGCATTCCAATAGAATCAGGGGTTGGGAAAATCTGTACGCTATCTATCATCCCCTCTAAATAATATCGTTCCTGAAGTAAGGGCAACTTAATATCCACATACCAGGTAGGCATCTCAAATTCTGAGGGGCTTTCGAAATCACAGGATACGCTAAAGAATGAGAAAAGCCCCAGAAAAGGAAAAACAAATATCTTGAGGAAGGATTCCCTCATAGTACTTTAAAAATTATTAATATCGGTAATGTTCCGGTTTATATGGGCCTTTTTTGGATATCCCAATATAATCAGCCTGTTCATCAGTTAATTCTGTGAGCGTAACACCCAATTTATCCAGGTGAAGTCGGGCAACTTCTTCATCAAGTATTTTTGGCAACATATACACACCTAAACCGGGCTTTTCAGTTACCAGTGCAATCTGAGCTAACACCTGGTTCGTGAATGAATTGGACATAACGAAGCTTGGGTGCCCTGTCGCACAGCCTAAATTGACTAAACGTCCTTCCGCTAAAACATAAATTTGATTTCCAGTTTCAAAAGTATAGCAGTCAACCTGGGGTTTAATCACATCTCTTTTGACGGCAGGATCATCATTCAGTGCATTTACCTGGATCTCATTATCAAAGTGACCAATGTTGCACACAATAGCCTGGTCCTTCATCGCTTTCATGTGTCCCAGGGTAATGACGTCTCTATTTCCTGTTGCCGTTACGAAAATATTTGTTTCGGGCAGTGCCTGCTCCACTTTTACTACTTCATAGCCCTCCATAGCTGCCTGTAAGGCACAAATAGGATCAATTTCCGTTATCATTACACGGGCACCGTAACCACGCATGGACTGGGCACAGCCACGTCCCACATCGCCATAGCCGCATATGAGTACTGTCTTGCCCGCTACCATTACATCCATGGATCGTTTTAACCCATCGGCGAGAGACTCTCTACAGCCATAAATATTATCAAATTTTGATTTTGTAACTGAGTCGTTGACATTATACGCCGGGAATAACAATGTTTGGTTTTTTTCCATCTGGTGCAGGCGATGAACACCAGTGGTGGTTTCTTCCGATACACCAATGACATTTTTTGCAACCTTGTGCCAGTGCAGTGGATCCTTATCTAATATTTCACGTAATAATCCCTCAATAATTTGTTCTTCTTCAACTGTAGTAGTGATTTCTGGTGCTGATCCGTGTTTCGCGAAATATTCTTCGAGTTCATAACCCTTATGAATCAATAATGTTGCATCACCACCATCATCAACAATAAGGTCAGGTCCTCCACTATCTGGAAAAGTCAATGCCTGTAATGTACACTGCCAGTATTCTTCCAATGTTTCACCTTTCCATGCAAAAACGGGCGCACCAGTCTCCGCTATAGCTGCTGCAGCGTCGTCCTCTGTAGAAAAAATATTGCAGCTGGCCCAGCGGACATCAGCACCTAATTCAACCAGTGTTTCGATCAACACAGCTGTTTCTATAGTCATATGTAAGGAACCAGTAAGCTTTTTTCCAGCCAGTGGATCCTTCGGTCCATATTTCTTGCGGGTTGCCATCAGGCCTGGCATTTCCTTCTCCGCAATTTTGATCCTTTTACGACCAGCTTTTGAAAGATTCAAATCCCGTACTTTGTACGGTAATGATTCAATAATTTGCACTGGCTTCACATCTACTGACATAAAACTTCCTTTTCTGTTTCATTGTTCACTGAAGCTTGCAGAGTATCCACCATATCAGTTTGTTCCCAGGTAAATTTATCTCCCTTCCTGCCGAAATGCCCATAGGCTGCTGTATCCCTATAACGAGGGGATTTCAAATCAAGATGTTGAATAATCTGACCCGGTTTCAGAGGAAAAACATTTTTTGCAATTTCTGTTAATTTTTTATCGCTGATTGTACCGGTATCAAAAGTGCGCACATAGAAAGATGTAGGCTCTGCGACTCCGATACCGTAGGAGAATTGAACCTCACATTTTTCTGCCAGCCCGGCAGCAACTATATTTTTTGCAATGTATCTTGCCATGTAGGTTGCAGAACGATCAACTTTGGATGGGTCTTTCCCAGAAAATGCTCCACCGCCATGGGGGGCATACCCTCCATAAGTGTCCACAATTATCTTCCTTCCCGTCAATCCAGTATCTGCATCCGGACCTCCATGAACAAAACGCCCGGTTCCATTGACAATAAATGATTCATTGTATGGAAATCCACACTTTTCCAGTACTGGCTCTATTATATGTTTGATCACCTCAGCTTGAATAAATTCATGTTCCTTTTCCTCTGTACCAAAACGATCAAGCATATTATCATGTTGAGTGGCAATCACTACGTTGTTTATGGAAACCGGGTTGCCATCTTCATATTGGACTGTCACCTGGGATTTGCCATCCGGACCCAACCAGGATAAGGATCCATTCTTCCTTACTTTGGCAAGTCGTTCTGTTAAACGATGGGCTAAATGAATGGGCAGGGGCATCAATTCCGTTGTCTCTGTGCAGGCAAAACCAAACATCAATCCTTGATCTCCTGCACCCTGTTCATGATCGTCAGATTCATCTACACCTTGAGCAATTTCACTACTTTGTTTGTGTAATTTAACCAATATTTTCACTTTATCATCATCCATCCCATAGGCTTCCCGCGTGTAGCCAATTTGGCGGAGTGTATTTTTAACG
>DTUJ01000110.1 GCA_012964235.1 Fidelibacterota bacterium | reverse complement strand
AAAACAGTTGCGGCAGCGGGCTTCGTAGATATCGGTTTCCCCAACAACAATTTGTTTGGTTTGCTTTGTTTTTCGTTGTGTACAGGAGGCAGGATTTCCGCATACCATACAAATCGCCCTCAATTTATCAAGGTAGTCAGCTTCACACATCAGAGAAGGCATAGGCCCAAATGGTGCCCCTCTAAAATCCGTATCTAATCCCGAAATAATTACACGTTTTTTATCATTGGCCAATGCTTTGGAAACAGAGACTAGTTCATCATCAAAAAATTGTGCCTCATCTATTCCAACCACTTCAGTATTTTTAGAAATCTCTAATATTTCTGAGGCAGATTTCACAACGTAGGAATCCATTTTCATATTATTGTGTGAAACAATTTGGTTGTTGCTATACCGTTGATCCAGGCGGGGTTTAAATATAGAGGTAGATACTTTTGCGTATTGTGCTCTTCTTAGGCGTCTAATTAATTCTTCAGTTTTTCCGCTAAACATACTCCCGCAGATCACCTCAATCCATCCTGAATTATGTGGCGTTAGTGTCATGGTGATAATTTCTTTTTATCAAATGCTTCTGGTAGCAATGATGCACTCGATTTTTCAATGATCTTTCCATTTTTATTTGTGATGAACACGGGGATATTTCCACACTGCTCCCAGATAACCTGACGGCATGCTCCGCAGGGAAAACCACCATTTTTTGTTACAACAGCTAAGGCTTTAAACGAAGTGAGCCCACCTGATATTGCATTATAAATTGCTATTCTTTCGGCGCAACAGGTCAGTCCATAGCTGCTGGATTCAATATTGCATCCGCCAATAATAGTTTCATCATCCATCAGAACGGATGCTCCTACGTGATATTTAGAATAGGGAGCATGTGCTTTATCAATCATTGACATAGCATGATCAACCAATTTTTTTATTAGATGTTTTTTGATCATTAGAATTTTTCTATACGAATAAGGGGATGAAGCTTAATTAATCCTGCTCCTGCAATAAAACCACCTATATGAGCAAACCAGGCTACACCACCGGAAATATCTAACCCAATTGTACCTAACCCATTGGTTAATTGTTCAAAGAACCAAAATCCAATCACAACAAACGCTGGAACACGAATGGTAGTAAAGAAGATAAACAGAAAAATAAAAACATGCACGCGTGCTTTTGGATATCTGATCATATATGCAGCAAGTACTCCGGAAATAGCACCACTGGCACCTATCATTGGTATTGTGGAGTGTAAATCCATAGCTGTCTGTGTTACAGCAGCGCCGACCCCACAAAGAAAATAAAAAATAAAATAACGTACATGACCAAGAGCACTTTCAACATTGTCTCCGAATATCCACATAAACCACATATTTCCTAATAAATGTGCTACTCCCCCGTGCAGAAACATGGAAGTAAAAAGTGAGGGAAGTGTCCAGTGAGCCGGAGTTAAACCGAACTGCAAAATCAGGCTCTGGCTGGATTGGCGATCTAATCCGAATTGAAAAAGAAAAATGAGAACATTGAGAGCTATGATACCATACGTTACATAAGGTATAAGAATGCGTGGGTTGTCATCTTTATAGGGAAAAAACACAGGATGTTTTTATAATCTCATTAATACACAGAAAATTTAACGGTTTTTTTTGTTTGATTTCCAGCACGATCTTCAACCGAAATAAGTAATTCATGTTCTCCTTCAGATAATAGAGATCCTAATTTTGAAGAGAGTTGTTTTTTTACGGGTTGATAGGCAGAAATAAGTTTTGTACTGTCAATGATCATTTTGAAAAATTGTTCGTCAGGCTCCAAGTTTTCCCTGAATGAAGCAGTAATATTCATGACATCTTTTTTATCGTAATATCCACCATGGGCGGGAAATGAGTTTATAATTTCAGGAGGATCGTTATCCTGAATTATGGTTACTAATTCCAGGCTGGAAAGATATCCGGTTAAGTAGTTTTCATTCCAAATGTTCCTGGTTGGTATATATGTCCATAGTTTTTCGTTTAGATCAAAGTAATACAAACCTAAGCCAATCTCTTGATTATAGTGTCTGTCATATTGAATTACTATGTGAATCGTATCATGTAAAGGTATATCGAATGGATTTAATTGATAAGCTTTTGATAGTTGTATTCCATTGATGGAGGGGATTGGTTCTTTGGCAACATCAATCCATAAAATCGTTGAATCGTATACAGAGGATTTGGTTGTTTGTATGGTACACAATTTGTCAACAGATGTTACCAGAACAGAAGCATTTGGGATTGCCAGCTTGGGAAGAAAATCAAAATGAATTTTTCGTTCTATCTTTTCTTGCAGGACCACTTCTAATGTTTGGACATCTTTAAAAATTCCTGGAGATAGAACATCACTCAAATAAACTGTGGGTTGAATTTGGTTGACCCAAATGGGTGAATATAACTTGTTTCCAAGTAATTGAACTGATAATGAAGCATCTGTAAATGAATTTGTTTCTATTTGCACATTTAATCCCGCCTCAGTGTGAGATAATGTATAATGAACATCAACATTAAAAATATCTTGAGATTTCACTCCCACCGTCCAGTGCACGGGATAAGCAAATGCTCCTTTTTCATTTACACCAATACATTGCAGGATTCTGTTTTTTATTTTATTTAAGGGAAGTGTAAACAGAAATTCATGTTCATCTTGGTTTTCTTTTTTTATTTCAAATTTGGATTCTCTGAATCC
>DTUJ01000109.1 GCA_012964235.1 Fidelibacterota bacterium | reverse complement strand
ACAGATCATAATGATGGGCCAGGGAGTATACCGCCTTTGCTGCCAGATCGCTGGTGGAATCTGCAGATAAAATAGATTTATACTCATTTAGAGATGCTTCTTTATCTTGAGCCCATAATTTTTCCGCATCCCGGAGAAAATTATCCTGCGCTCCTCCTCCTAAGTCTTTACTCTTTCCTATTGCCAGGGAAAATTCTGATTCTGGAAATTTCTCCAGAAGAATATCCTCCAATTGTACAGCTTCAGCTGTATCACCACGCTCAAAAAATAGAAAACGCAGGGTAAAAAGTGATTTAGGGTAAATATCTGTATCGGGATAGTTTTCAATTATATTCTGCAAATTTACAATAGCTGAATCAAAATGATCGAAATGGAATGCGTCCAGTTCACCCAGGGAATATAATTTTTCCGCTATCTGGTTTTGTTTTGATAAAAGACTTTGGAGATCTGTCTCATTTGAACCTGCACTTGTGGAATCAAATTGTACAGGCACACCGCTAAAACCTATCTTTGGAAGGTGTTGAAATGAAGAAGGTGCCAGTGAATCATCTTTCGTTATTCCCAATGAGTCAGGTTCGTTTACCAGCGATGAGTTCGCTGGTTTTTCTTCAAGAAGTGCATCCAGTTCATTTCTTGCGGTTCGATAGGCCTGAATCTCTTTTATTCTTCTCTGTGAAGGCTTTAAAAATGCTGATTTTCTGCTTTCGGATGAAACCTGTTCATAATAGTTGAGGGCTTCATCAAAACCCCGTTCCTTCAAAGAATGTTCACCCAAATGATAATATGCTTCAGCAGAAACTTCACTTCTCTCATAATTCAATGTTATTGATTCAAAACGGGTTTTTGCCACCTCCAGGTCACCCTGATCTATGGATAATTTTGCCAATTCCATCTCCAACTCCCCATGAACTGTTTTAAAATTTTCATCCGCCAGTAAATCCTTGATTTTTTTTGAAGCTTCCGTAAAAACACCCTGTAAACGGTAAATCTTAACTATTTGAAGATTTGCGTCTTCTTTTCGTTTTTTGACCATAGTATACTTAATCACATTCCTAAAAGAAGAAAGTGCACGATTATATTCCTGCTGATTAAAAGCCAGGGTAGATAACCGGTAATAAATCTGGTCTTTCTCTGATCTATCTTTTGTCAAGTCAGCAGCTTTATCCAGTGAAACAAGGGCCTGGTCTGTTTCCTCAATCTCAATATAAATTTCCGCCTTGGACAAATGAATTTTCGCCAGGAATTGATTATCATTGATCTGATCGTTCAGGGTACGCAACTCGTTCAGGGCAGGTAGTGGTTTCCCGGACTTCCATTTTGTGAGCGCCAGCCAGTATTGGGATTCATTTTGATATTCAGCTCCTCCCTCCTGTTCCAGTCGTCTGAACATATTTTCCGCCTGGGTGTATTCCCCAAGATGGTAACGGGATTTTCCAATGAGGAGCATTCCAGGAAGAACGTACTTACTTTGAGGATATTTATTCAGGATAAGGATGGATTTATCAATGACACTTTGATAGGCGTTTTTCGCGGAGGACGGAAGTGATTCACCCACATTTTCAAGCCGGGCTTTCTCCCCTTCTTTAAAATACCTACGGGCATTATAAAATGTATTAAAATAGGCACAGCTGGAGCAGAAAATAACACAACCCATAAAAAAGAAAACCGAAAAGCGCTTCATCTGTTCTGAATTTTTGGGAATATTCATTTTTTCCTATTGTAGGGAAGTAGAAAAATAGTATTAAATTTATTTCATGGACGAATCAAAAGAAACAGATCAAAGTTATCCAAATTACACGTGGCCTGAAGGGGATGCACAGAGAAACTGTCCAAAATGCGGTATACCACTCCAGTTAAACGAGCAACGGCCTCAATATTACGGAAAACCATGGTGGTGCGGTCCGTGTAAATGGCAGTTCTCAGAGGAAGACTTTTCCTGAGATTCCTTTAAAATCAGGTCTTAAAATATTTGCCATAATCGGCTAGTAAATCTTCCAGGACCCACCGAACCACCACTGCATCATCCAAGTAACCCACCCAGGGTAATTGGTCAGGAATCTCATCTTCTATTTTATTAAAATATTCTAATGCAAATAATATTCTGCGCTGAGCAAGACCATTCAGATCTTTTTTGGTTGTAATCAAATTATAAAGGGTTGAAATATCTTTGATAAGCTCAACTTGAAATGACTTCAAATCAGGCAGACACCTGAGACTTTCAATTTTCCGGGGTATACTATTGAGAAGTATTTCTTTCGAAGAAAGATCAATCTCGCTGATCCGTTTTTCGTACCGTTCCTTGTCATCAGCCGTTAATTGAAAGTTTTTTGCTTCGTTTGCCATAGTTTAAATTTAGGGAAAAAAAGAGAGAAAATACTCAAAGGATTTCATTTCCAACTGGTTTGTATTAAGAATACATTGCTGCAATCAACGTTTTCGTGTAAGAATGTTCAGGACTCTCCATAATTTGCAGTGCATTCCCTTTTTCGACAATTACCCCCTTTGAAAGAACGATGATGCTTTCAGCGAACGCCTTGACAACATTCAGGTCATGGGTAATGAACAGGATCGCAAGGTTTCGTTCCCGGACAAGGCGGGTAATAAGGTTAAGTATTTTCGCCTGGATCGACACATCCAGAGCTGAAACTACCTCATCACAGACCAGAACTTGAGGATTCACTGCCAAAGCACGGGCAATGTTCACCCGCTG
>DTUJ01000108.1 GCA_012964235.1 Fidelibacterota bacterium | reverse complement strand
AATGTCCGTTATTCATCACCTCAATTGCACAGTCATCAGTAGTGCAGAGTTTGGTGTTACCGGAAAAACGGATGTCTGTTGCCGGTGGTGGCGGTTTGGGGGGAAGGCTATAACTGAGCACATTTTCTACTTCAATGTTGTTACCGAAATATAAAACCATGTGTTCAAGCTTTAATGTGTTCAAGTGTTCGGGTAATTGAAAGGATTTAGTTTTGGATGCAACTGCAGAAGCTGAAAGAGTAATTTCCCCTTCCCCGGAACTTCTGAGCCAGTAACCGTAACCGGGCTCTATAGTTTCCGCTTCCAGATATCCATTGTCAAAGCCATACACTGTCCCGGGAATGATGAGCTCACTTGGGTCTAAAATGTTGTTTACAGCAATAGAGGTTGTGATCCCTGAAATCAGGTTCCAGCCTTCTGCCAGTGAAATCTGCAGATCATCTAATACTGATCCTGAGATTGTCGTAGTATTTTCATCAGAAAATCGAAGCCAATACCCATTTCCATGGAATAAACTGTCCCCCTGTACATAACCATTTGGCTGATATCCGTAAAGCGTCTCTTCAATTGCATCCGGAAAAAGTGATATGTAATTCGGATTGGAAACATCTAATGGAAGTCCAACCAGGTTCCAGCCGGTTTCATAGGTAACATCAATTTCCTGAGCAGGTGGAACAAAATCATAACTGGCGGAGAAAAATCCCCTTCCATGAGTTGCAGCTAAAACCGTATGATCAGACTCACGTAAATCAAGCATATCCACCCGGACATTTGCTAACCCATTCACTGAGGGCTGCCAGGTCACATTCTCATCCTGTAAATTTGTGGTGGTCCATACTCCAATCTCTGTTGCCAGCATAGCCTGATTTGAATTGTCGGGATGGTAAGTCACCCAGCGGATAGGCATATCCGGCAGGTTTCCCTCTTTCTCCTGCCAGGAATTACCACCGTTATGAGTTTGCCAAACAGACAAAACTCCATAGTTGGAAAACGTTACCAGCAGGGTATCTTCCGATCCGCCCACATCTACGCAGGAAATGTTTCCGGTTGGAAAAGATGAAGCACCAATTTCTGTGGTCTGAGGAGTCGCCTGGGCATTGTTGATCCGGTACAACCGACCGGATTGAGTCCCCAAGAACAGGGTTGTACTGTTATCTGAATAGGGAGAAACTTTTACATGAGAGAAATACACAGATGTATTTGTGTTCAGATATATCATATCAGAATCAGGATTCCCGGGGATATTGTCAATCCTGATAATCCTATTCTGGAGACCGCCGTCAAACCTGACGGCATTGGCATAGAGTACATTTCCAACATCATCATAATCTGCAGGATTTATGAAAACACCGCTATTGGAATTATCGTATTCATAATTCCAACTATCCATGTCAATAAAATAGTACCGGTTGTAATACACGGAGGTGATGATTAATTCAGGTTCATCCTGATCAAAGAAACAGTAGGCGCCGTCTCCGCCTGTAACCAAATCGTTAATATCCAGATCACTGTCGGTATAGAGTAATGTCCCATTATCCTGAAGTCCGCCTAAAAAATAATTTCTGTTCATATCATAGTCAATGGCGCAGGTGTAAAACTGAAGGGTGGAATAGCCTTTGTTTTTTTCCACGAAAACCGGATAAAAATTGGTACCGGTGGTGGTATAAAAAACACCACCATCATTGGAAAACAGAATTTCATCAGATAATCCTGATTTGAATGTGATAGAATGATGATCACCATGAAGATATTCATCACCGCCACCATCGTACATGAGTGCCCAGTCCGAAAGCTTTGTCCAGGAATTTCCAGCATTGGTACTCTTATGCATGTCCAGTCCTCCGGCAAAAATAGTATTAGGGTCATTGGGGTCAACGGTAATACTTAAAGCATGCCAGGCTAATGTAGCCCAGCTGTGATCACTATAATCCTCAGGTGTATTCCGTTCTTGCCAAGTTAATCCCTTGTTTGTAGACCGAAGAATATAATTTCCGTAGGAATAGTTGAAGCCATACTGGTTCAGATAGCCGGAACCCATAATGGCATAGAGAATATTTTCATTGGAAGGAGCTGATGCTAAAACCACTCTTCCAGGGATATTATAGGTATTATCCCCTTCAATAATATTCTGGTAGTGATCAAAAATTGTCCATGATCCGGAAAGACCGCTGTCTGAATACAAAATGGAAGCGCCTCCTTCACCATCCAGGTTTTTCATGGTGCCAATAAAAATACGACCGTCTGCTCCAATTTCAATATCAGATGGCGCATACGGTATTGACTCTCCAAAAATATTTGGGAGAACCTGCTCCCAGCTTATCCCTCCATCAGCAGAACGATATAAACCATCCGATGGAAAGCTTTCATGTGTGCCATAATAAACTCCTGAGACAACACCTGCATAAATGACGCTTGCTCCACCTTCATCCCGCACAGCAACATCCGTGACATACGCAAAATTCTCAGTGGAGGAAAGCAATTCCCAGGTCTCTCCACCATCTATGGTCTTCCAAATCCCTACACCTCTCCCGGAAGATTCCCGGTAAATAGTAACGGCAGTAAACGCTTCTCCCGTACCTACATAAAATATATTTAAATTGTTCGGATCAAAAGTAATGGAGCTCACAGCCATATTATCCCAAAAATCTCCAACAGGAATCCAGGAGGAGTTATCATTGGTAATATCATTATTCATCCACAATCCTCCTGTCACTC
>DTUJ01000107.1 GCA_012964235.1 Fidelibacterota bacterium | reverse complement strand
CCCCGGGGCTTCCACTGATAAGAAATGACGTATTGTCTACGTAACCATCCCCATCAGAATCAACAACTAACGTATCAGGAATTTCAGATTGAATAAATTCTATTGCGCTTTTTAGTAAAGTATGTTCTCTGAATCTTCTGTCATCCCCATTATCACCGCCCTGATAACCATCAGGGTTTGATATTTCATTGTACGGTTGATAATAACTCCGGGGGAGAGAATCCTGGTAGGAAATATTTGTACTCAAATCACATACAGGATAATGAGGCGTATTAACTGTTAGCGTATCGTACGAAAGCTCTCTAAAATAATGCTTTAAAGAAGGGCCTTCTTCCCTATTGTACGGTTGGTCATAGTAAGACCGGGGAGTTACAAATTCATATTCATCCGCAAACCTGATAAAAATATTCAGATTATTTACTACACCTGAAGAGGGTGCATCTCTCCCTTCGGTATCTCTAAACCAATTATTTCTTCTTTCCTTCAGCATTCTTACAGATATTTTTAACCATTTCTCAAAACCAAAGGACCCCGGATTGATTTCATTCATCCTGTATTGAGAAGGTTTCAATAGTTCACCATCTCTCTCTGCATAGTAATAATACCCATCTGATTGACTCTGAATAATGGTATATCCATCTTTATCATGTAACCAGTTATAATACTCATCACCAGTGGCATAGCATTCAATCACACTTCCATCCGGTTGATGAACAGTAATTGGAATATCACGTAGATAGGCAGCGTACACACTGGAAACCATAAACAGAACTATATAAATAAACTTCCTCATCCTCACCTTAAACTCACATCCTTCGATTTTCTATCAGGAGCTTATCAAACTCTCATGCATCATTTCATCAGGATACATTTTTTTACTGAGGTATAGCCACCAGACTCTAATGTATACACATACACTCCGGAAGGAAGAATCCCTGCACTGAATGTGGCTGTGTAATTCCCCTGAGGTTGTCTCTCATTCACCAACACTGCAACTTCCTCTCCTAATATATTAAATACCTTCAAACTCACAAGTCCTTCTGCTGGAATCTCATACTTGATCTCTGTTACAGGATTGAAAGGGTTGGGATAATTTTGCTTAAGGGTAAACGTACCAGGAAGAATTTCCTCAACCCTTCTTGTTAAAACAATCGATGAAATATCTCCTGGAATTTCCAGTAATCCAGAACCGTTCAACGGCAACTCAATGCCTTTTTCTGAATGAGTTAATATCCATTCTTCTCCATCAATTACATTGTAAGATACAGGCAGAGTAGGCACAGCGCTCATTAATTGAATTTCACCACCATCAATACTGTACTTCCAATCACCAGCAAACCGGACATCAAAAGCTCCTGGTGGTGGTTTTGGGGGAAGGCTGTAGCTGAGTTTGTTATCATCCGGAACATCCATCCCAAAATATAGTGTTTGCCCATTGACAACGAGCGTACTTGCACCCTCAAGATGATTAATATATTCCCTCCGCTTTGCTCTCATGCCAGCAGAAATAGTAATGTCACCTTCTCCAGCGGAGCGAACCCAATAGCCCTGGCCTGGTTCCAATTCAGTCACCTCAAGATAGCTACCGGAAAATCCAAAAAAGGTTTCAGGTATAATTAGTTCATCAGGATCAGAGATTGTGTTCACATCAACAACGGATGTAATCCCTGAAATCAGATTCCAATCTTCACTCAAATGAACTGTTAAGGAAGGAATAGAAACACCTGTAATTATGTTTGACCCTTCACTATCAAACCGAAGCCAGTATCCATTCCCAGGTTCAAGATTGCTTTCCTCAATATAACTAATATCAAAACTAAAAAGAGTTTCCTCAACAGCGTCAGGGAATACCGTTAAATAGTATGAATCTTCAACATTCATCGGCAGGCCAACCAGGTTCCAATCATTCAAATGCTCAACTGTGACACTCGCGGCTTCCTGGGATGAACTGTAAAAACCTGTTCGTTCAGGGTTACCACGATGCATATTCCACATCCCGGTTATATCGCCTGCTTCTTTCACATCAATACAGTGAAGACTTGTACCCCCGCCTACAAAAATTTCCAAATCTCCATCTGAATCCAATCCTGCTAATGTTATAGCTCCTTTCAATAAGGATTGTGTATTAATTGGAAAATGTGAATAGGTGGTTCCATCAATATGTAATACAAACAAGTCTGAACCATTTATTGCAGTAACTATTTCAGGAGATCCATCACTATCAAAATCTGCAAAACAGGGAGATGCAACGATATCATTTTCAAGATCTACAGGCCAACCGGGGAGAGGATTTCCATTAAGATCCACTGCATAGATCATACCATCTCTGGAACCAAAGAAGATACATGCCTCCCCATTTATTTCTATGAAAGAGGGAGAGGTCTGGATTTTATCGCCCGTTAATACTGAAAATTGCAAACTACCATCACTGTTCACTACATAGAGATGATCATCATTACAACCAGCGGCAATGATTTTCTCTCCATTGCTTTCCAAAATAGACGGCGCTGCCTGAACCTTGTCACCTGTAATAAATGGAAATCCAGGAGCTATGCTGCCATCATCTAAAATCAGGTAAATATGATCGTCATCGGTGCCTATGACGATATCATCTTTTCCATTATTGTTAAAATCTGCCAATGCGACACCACCCTTTGCTTTTTCACCAAAGTCAATGGGAAATCCTTCTAGGTCACTTCCATCAAAATTAATAGCAAATATTTTATTATCAGAAGAATAACCAGAAAATACAATTTCCAACTCTGGATCTTCGTCCAAATTACCTATGGCTGGTGTACCAATTAAATATACTTCGGTTTCATAATCTATTTTTAATCCATTGTAATCAAATATATACAAATGCTTACTTTTTGAGGTAATAACAAAGTCCAGGTAATTATCACCATCCAAATCAGCAGCGGCTGGTGAACCCCATATTTGATTTCCAGTGTTAAAAGGAAAAACACCATTTAAGTATTCGGAACCATCAGCGTTGTAGACATGGACAACTCCGTTATAATCTCCGAAAACAATTTCATTATCACCATCATTGTTCAGATCTAAGACCAAGGGACTGGAACGTACTTCAGCTGTGGATAGTGGGAACCCAACCTGGTTTAGGGTGACATCTAATTGGTAATCAAAATCATCTGTATAATGGATGATTATACCATCATCATCGAAATCTGCATCAATCTGTAAAGTAAAACTGGCAGGCATCAGTTCATCTGTATCATCGAGCGAAATAAGGGTTTCAATCTCTACAGTATTACCGTTCACAGGCAGTGTGCCAAAATTTACAGTGGATGGGTTGAAATGGACCCAGTCCAATTCAGAAAACAACGTTCCCACTACATTTTCACCGTTACTGGGTGCGCTTATAATGTTAGCTGCCAAGAAAAGCTGTGCGGTCTCACCAGGATTAAGGATTCCATCACCATCGTTGTCATTGGCAATCCCCACGATGGAGGTTTGAACGAAAATATTCCAATAGACGAATTCAATAATATCACCAGGATACCCAATATCCTGAATGTTCAGACCTCCAGGTGCACCTCCGTATAAAAAACTGGAGGGGTCTGTTGAGTCATTGATTTCCGTCCTCCCGGTTTCAGCACTGAATATAGCAGCACCCAAATTCCCATTTTCAGTAGTCGTTCCTCCCGGACGGTATAAATAAACCTCATCCGGGGGTCCCTGTGCATTGCCATTCAGATATTCATCAATCCGATAAATGAGCATCCCAGATTGATTCCCGGGTAGATTTACTTCATAAATACCTTCCTGTTTCCGATACTCTACTACAAAAAATTCATGACTGGAATTGGGAGAATCAATCCGATAACAGCTCGTTTCCTGGGATTGGAGAGGAAGCAGAGGGAAAATACCCATGCTTTCGATGGCTGGGCAATCAATCCAGTCGCCGTATTTATGTTTCATCCAGGCACCCATGTACTGCGGTATAGTACCGTTAGCTTCCATAATATCCCAGCCCCCCACTGGAGAAGGTGCGCCTCCACCATCATAGTGATAGAGATCCGGAGCGCCTAAAGTATGAAAAAATTCATGACAAATCACCCCTACAGTTAAATAACCTCCTTGTTCCAGATTGAAGTTATAATCACCCACCTGTTTCCCATTTATAAATGCATTGTAATAGTAGAGCGACCATCGATGTGGCCACAATAGAGTAGCCCAAGCGGTTGGTGATCCACGCACCAAAAAAGTAACATTATCTACATAACCATCATTATTCGAATCAATATCTAATGGATTTGGCACTTCGCTTTCTATGTATTCAATTGCGTGTCCCAATAACGTTTGTTCTCGAACTGTTCTCTCATTACTACCATTATATCCATTGGGGTTCGTTGTCGGATCGTATGGCATGTAATAACTGCGGGGATATTCATCCTGATAGGATAAGTTGGTAGTCATTTCACAGATTGGATAATGATGTGTATGTACATGAAGCGTGTCATAAGAAACTTCTTCGAAATAGTGAAGCAACGAAGGTCCGTCTGGCTTGTTGAATAGTTGATCATGCTGGGATCGCGGAGTAGAGAATTCTGTTTGATCACTGAAACGGATATAAACGTTGATGTTGTTTACAGTACCATGAGTTGGCGCATCACGGTTAATTCGGTCAATACCTTCCCAGAATTTTCTTCTCTTTTCCAGATAAACATGTTGAGGGATAATTGCCCATGGAGTTAACCCTGCATCAGATGGAATGATAGAGCCCGCTAAGAACTCTGAAGGGACAACTTCATCACCATTCATTACTCCATAGTAAAAGAAACCGTCACCCTGGCTTTGGATAAGAGTAAATCCATTCTCATCATGAGCCCAGTTAAAATATTCATCACCAGTGACAAAACATTCAAGCACACTTCCATCTGGTTGATAGAGTGTTGTAGGCATATTTCTCAGGTACGCTGCAAAAACACCGGAACAAAGCACCAGCAATAAGTAGATTATTTTAATGATTTTCATTGAATAAATTTAGTAATAATGACCAGGGGAGATGGTTAATTAACTTTCCTTTGTTATTTCATTAAAACACATTTTTTTACTGAGGTATAGCCACCAGACTCTAATGTATACACATACACTCCGGAAGGAAGAATCCCTGCACTGAATGTGGCTGTGTAATTCCCCTGAGGTTGTCTCTCATTCACCAACACTGCAACTTCCTCTCCTAATATATTAAATACCTTCAAACTCACAAGTCCTTCTGCTGGAATCTCATACTTGATCTCTGTTACAGGATTGAAAGGGTTGGGATAATTTTGCTTAAGGGTAAACGTACCAGGAAGAATTTCCTCAACCCTTCTTGTTAAAACAATCGATGAAATATCTCCTGGAATTTCCAGTAATCCAGAACCGTTCAACGGCAACTCAATGCCTTTTTCTGAATGAGTTAATATCCATTCTTCTCCATCAATTACATTGTAAGATACAGGCAGAGTAGGCACAGCGCTCATTAATTGAATTTCACCACCATCAATACTGTACTTCCAATCACCAGCAAACCGGACATCAAAAGCTCCTGGTGGTGGTTTTGGGGGAAGGCTGTAGCTGAGTTTGTTATCATCCGGAACATCCATCCCAAAATATAGTGTTTGCCCATTGACAACGAGCGTACTTGCACCCTCAAGATGATTAATATATTCCCTCCGCTTTGCTCTCATGCCAGCAGAAATAGTAATGTCACCTTCTCCAGCGGAGCGAACCCAATAGCCCTGGCCTGGTTCCAATTCAGTCACCTCAAGATAGCTACCGGAAAATCCAAAAAAGGTTTCAGGTATAATTAGTTCATCAGGATCAGAGATTGTGTTCACATCAACAACGGATGTAATCCCTGAAATCAGATTCCAATCTTCACTCAAATGAACTGTTAAGGAAGGAATAGAAACACCTGTAATTATGTTTGACCCTTCACTATCAAACCGAAGCCAGTATCCATTCCCAGGTTCAAGATTGCTTTCCTCAATATAACTAATATCAAAACTAAAAAGAGTTTCCTCAACAGCGTCAGGGAATACCGTTAAATAGTATGAATCTTCAACATTCATCGGCAGGCCAACCAGGTTCCAATCATTCAAATGCTCAACTGTGACACTCGCGGCTTCCTGGGATGAACTGTAAAAACCTGTTCGTTCAGGGTTACCACGATGCATATTCCACTGGTTTTCAATCATTCCAAATTCCTTAATATCAATACCCACCAAACCATTGATTGAACCTATGAGGATTTCCAAGTCATTATCCAAATCTATATCAGCGATTGTAGGAGAACCACTAAAGCTTGATGTATGATCAATTGGGAAATGAGCATACATCATTCCGTTTAAACTAACGGCATACAACTTTTCATTAGTTGCTGCTATTACTTCAACTATCCCATCACCATCCAGATCTGCGAAACAGGGAGAAGAAACAATATCTGCCTCCAAATCAATAGGCCATCCAGGAAGTGAATTTCCTTCTAAATCAACGCCATACAAATATCCATCGTTTGAACCAAAAAAGATACCGGGGCCATTTTCTGTATCCACAATCCCGGAAGATTCACTGATATCTCCACCAGACTCAATTTGAAATCGTAGGCTGCCATCGCTGTTCAATGCGTAAAAATTGTCATCCCTGCTTCCAGCAAAGATGAACATTTCTTCATTTATTGATAACACAGATGGATCTGTTCTAAAATCATGACCAGCTTCAAAGGGAAATCCATCTGCAACCGTCAAATCATCATAAATAAGCCAAAGGTGTTCACTATCAGTTCCACAAACAATATCAACTTTGCCATTCCCGTTGAAATCAGCTAACGCAACGCCCCGCTGAATTTTCTCATCAAGCTGTAATGGGAAACCAGGTACATTTGATCCATCCGGGTTGATAGCAAACAATTTCCCCGGAGAAGAATATCCTCCAAAAATAATCTCAAGATCTGCGTCATCATCAATATTTCCTAAAGCTGGCGTTCCCATCAGAAATTGTCCGGAGTTATAGTTAACCTGAATTGATCCATCTGCATTCAGTACAAAAAGGTGTTTGTTTTTTGAACCCATGACAATTTCAACATCTCCATCCCCTTCCAAGTCTGCCACTGCAGGTGATCCCCAAATATCATCGCCAAAGTCAAATGGGAATCCTGGCAATTCTGTCCCTGTTGAAGAAACTACATGGAGGAAACCGCTGTAATCTCCAAAAATAACTTCTTTAGTACCATTTCCGTCTATATCAAAAACTACCGGTGACGATTCTATCTGAGAACTATTTTCAAAAGGCCAGTTTGCTTGGTACAGGCTAACTTCAAGGGTAAAATCAAACTCCCGATTGTATACCATAGGATTACCTTCTAAATCTACGTATTCAGCTGTTAAATCAATTGTAAACACAATATCACCAAGAGGAATATCCTGATCAAGCATAATGTGGACTTCTCCAGATGAAATTCCCCCACCTGCATTAATATTCCCAAATTCAACAACTGGATTCGGAATTGTAACGGGGCTCTCTGTTGATATCACACCCACTACATTATCTGCATCAAGAGCAATGGATTCATTCGTTGTCATCAGAATTATATCCACTTCTTCTCCTGGATTTAATACGCCGTCATCGTCATCATCTCCAAAAAAATCAACAAATTCACTGAAAAGGAACATATAATTCTCAAGGGATACATAAGCGAACTCTGCCTGTTTTACTTCTTTTGTGGGAATGTTCTGCACAATGGCAACAATACCAACATTTGAAACTTCCCACGATTCATCTATTGGGAACGAGCCTGAAAATTCCTGGGTTTCTCCTGCACTGGAAATAGTAATATTATTGGATGAAATCCAATCCCGTGTTACAAATCTTGCGTCACCCCATAGTCCAACTGCTGTCCAGAATGAATAAATGTAATCTTCAAATAGAAAAATTTCTACCCGGTGATTTGCCGTTTGATAAGACGATTCCAAGGTAAGTGTGACATCAAACATACCCATGTCTCCTGTTCCTCCCACCGAAACATCCAAAATGAATGGTGTCTGATTTTGAGACATTGAATTATAAATGTTAAGGAATTGGTTGTACATAGGTTCCCAGTTTCCGTTTGGATATCCGCCAACAGTTTCTACGATCCCGTTCCATTGTGTATGCGGAATTCCGCCCACGCCGTAGAACCCGGATCGGGTACCATATTCCGGGATAACAAAAGAAGGATCTGGACTATAATTCGGACTGTGCCAGGCAATCGAAACAAGTGTATTGGGGTAATCTTCATGTAATTCGTTCAGTGCAAAACTTGCACTTGGGCAGTATGGTCAAGACAGTCCTGTAAATTCTTCGACAAAAACTTTTTGTCCGGTTCTGCTGGCATCCTCAAGTATCATTTTCAAGTCATCAATTTGATTGTGTTCCGATTGAAAAATTTCTATTTCATTCGCATTTCCTGCTGAGATAGCTGACGATATGATATAAATTAATCCTGCAAACACCATCTTATGACTCATTGTGTACTCCTTTATCCTAATTCTACCGATTAGAACGAATTTAATGCGAAATAGTATACTTTCTGTTGATAATTATTCCGTTTAATTGTCTTCAGAAGATAATTTTATTTTAACATCAACATCTTTTTCACCTGGACAAAATTCCCTGCCTGAATTTGGTACAGATAGACCCCAGCACTAACCGGTTTACCAAAGGTATCTGTACCATTCCATATAACAGATTTGTAACCTCCCTTTTGGGTCGTATTGACCAAGGTACTTATCTCTCCTCCCATAAGATCGTAGATGATAAGAGTCACATGAGATTCTTCTGGAAGATCGTACCGAAGTGTTGTCATTGGATTGAAAGGATTTGGATATGCAGAATGCAGAATAAAGGAATCTGCGATAATGGTATCATCTATTTTCTGCAAAATAAAACTGTCACCTCCGCCTGGATTTGCAATGTTTCCCTCACCATGCAAAATAAAGGTTGAATTCGTTTCTTTATTTACTAATTCCCATTTTTCTCCATCCCCTACATTGAATTTCACTTCCAATGGTTCACCGGGATTCATCACCTCGATCACACCTTCACTACCGCAGTATTTCCAATCGCCGGTAAACCGTACATCAAAAGCACCTGTGGGGGGTTTTGGAGGCAAACTATAGCTCAATCTTTCAGCTTCAGGAATATCCACACCAAAATACAGCTCTGCACCGTTAATACTGATAATGTTAGCATTATTTAACGTACTTGCGAATGGGGTTGTTATTTTTCCCAATCTAACTGATCCAATATTGATACTTCCAGCGCTGGTTGAGCGCACCCAATATCCCTTCCCCGGTTCAAGAATTTCAGTTAATTCATAACTTTCATTAAACGCATAAAATGTTCCGGGTATTATGATATTATTCGGATCACCAATTGAATAAATACTTGTTTCACTCGTAATTCCTGAAATGAGATTCCAGTTTTCATTGAGAGCAATTGTTACCAAAGTAAGTTCAATTCCTGAGAGTTCATTCATTCCCTGATCTGAAAATCTCAGCCAGTATCCTTCTCCGTGTGCTAATGTAGTTTCAGGCTCATAGCTTGCGCCGAAAGAAAAAAGTGTACCCTCAATAGCATCCGGAAATAAATTCAAGTAATGGGAGTTTTCCACTTCCAGAGGAAGTCCAACCAGGTTCCATCCTGATTGGTGTAAAAGAGGCAACTGGATAATACCGGCACCATCTTCCACATAGACTGAGAAAGTGATCTCAGCTGTATACTCAATATTATCTTCTACATTTGAAATTAGAGACAGATTAAGCTCTACATTTCCTCCTGGAATATTGTTTCCAAATTGAATAATAAAGGGATCGGACTCATTCAAGGAAGCTTCGCCAGGTGCCATACTGCCAAAATATGCCATGTTACTGGAGATATTCACTTCATTTGATGCAGTAGACAAGGTCCCAATTACATCGACAGCGGTACCCCAATCTTCATTAGCATAGAGTATGGTCCTTAATTCAATTGATTCACCAGGATTAATATTATCATCTGATCCATCTAACACTGCTACATCAACATCCACAAACTCAATCTGTGGAAAAAGAGCAACTTCAACAGCTTTCAAAATATCAACTCTTCCCCTACCAAGTTGGCCCTGCAAATATTGCTCAGAATTGATGGTGTAAATAATCGGATCAGAAGTAGCCAAAAGCATCATTTCAATCTGGTTTGAATTCCACTCAGGATAAAGCGATTTTAATAGTCCGGCACAACTTGCAGCGACGGGCGATGCCATGGATGTTCCACTCCAAGACGAATATCCATTGATAGT
This sequence comes from Fidelibacterota bacterium, assembly GCA_012964235.1. GTDB lineage: Bacteria > Fidelibacterota > Marinisomatia > Marinisomatales > UBA8229 > UBA8229. The sequence goes on along the minus strand of DTUJ01000107.1, from coordinate 2,521 downwards.
AGTACTTCTTATACCTTCTCCTGGAGAAGCCAGGTCAACAAACTCATTATAGGTTGCCCAATGATTCCAGGAATCATTCTGACCCAGGGCAGTGACAGATATGACATTTTCATAACTGGCAGGATATTGAGGGGTATCATCTTCCCCCCCGTCGCCATTGCCTGCAGAGGCAAAAATTAAAGCATTATAATCTTCACGAAGGATATCCATTACATCCTGTTCATACGAGCTATATCCTCCTCCTCCAAAACTACAGTTAACTATTGAAAACCCCTGGGAATGGTATCCTGCTTTTGCTGCATATATGATTCCAGCCTGGCTATTTGTGATATACTGGGGATTTTCATCATCACCAGTACATTTGACGGACATGATACTGCAGCTGAAAGCAGTAGAGGCAACCCCAGTGTTATTGTCGGTTGTCGCAGACAATAGTCCGGCAACGTGGGTTCCATGGGACCAGCCCCCAGAATGAGGAGGATCTGGGTCATTGTCTCCATAACTGGTCTCAGATACATCCCAACCGATTAAATCATCAATGTGTGTAGATAAATTATTATCCCAGTTGTCATCATCAAACCCATTCAAATCATCGGGATCATAAATCCATTGGCCTCCAGAATAAATTATTGTCTGGCCATCACCATCAGCATCTTCCCCCAGGTTTTGCCAAATATTGTCAACAAGGTCAGCGTGTTTCCAGTTAACACCAAGATCTACTGAAGCAAGAATTATAGAGCTATTTCCAGGGGTTTCACCGCCGTTAAAATCCCAAAATTCCCAAGCATCGTTAGCATTAATTTGAGATAAAAACCATTGCTGATTATACTGAGGATCATTAGGGATATAGCTCAGTTTGCGTATGGGATCTAATTCAGTGGAATGAATAACGGACAAACCATCTATTTGATTTCTTATCAGTTCGATTGACTGGCGTTCATTCTCATCCAAGGTCAATCTATAGATACGATTCAAATATACGTCTCCCCTGTGATCTTCCGATGTTGCCCCTGGAAGCCAAGGCTCTAACTTTTTTATATGAATAGAATTGAAAAAATTGTCTAACACATCCAGATCAACTATAATTCCATCTGATGTCTTTTGAATATTGAGTTGCTGAAACTCAGGTTTTAAGCAAAACAATAAAGCATCCTCACGATAATGACTGGAAGAAGCAATCAAAATCGAAAGAGAAAATACAGGACTAACCATCAATAATGTTTTGATTAAATCATTTCGTTTGCTCATCACTTTACTATTTGTTAATTCCTTGGTCTTTAATACTTCCCTTGAAAAATACAAATCCCGAGTCTCCAAAATTGGAGACTCAGGATTTTGGTTGAATGTACTTAAAACCTAACGAGAAGTGTTCTCTCCCTTTATTTTGTTAATATCACTTTTTGTGCATGCGAAAAATCATCTGCTGTAATCTTTATAAAATAAACACCGCTCGATTGATTAGAGGCATTCCAGATAATCGCATGAGACCCACGATCTTTCAAATCGTTAACAAGAGTCTCTGTTAAACGACCAGCTATATCATATACAGAGATATCCACGTGAGTTTCCTTTGAAAGGTAGTAGCTAATCTGAGTAGACGGGTTGAAGGGATTTGGAAAAGCAGGATGGAGAACAAAGGTGTTCGGCACAACATCCTTATTACTTTTACTCAAAAATAATGCTTCAGAATTCCCTGCAATTTGAATTTCTCCTGATCCAGAAAGAACATGATCTTTCTGGGTTAAAGGATCATGTAAAATCCAATTGTTTTTATCAACCACATTATAATTGATATGGATAATCTCCGAACTGTTCATGATTTCAATTACACCCATATCGTGAGCAACTTTCAAATCCCCGGAAAATCGGATATCAAAACCACCTGCAGGAGGTTTTGGAGGCAGACTGAAGCTCAATTTATCTTCTTCAGGAATATTCACACCAAAATAGAGCTCTGCATCATTAACACTCATACTGTTAGCGTTATCTAGCTTACCTGCAAATGGAGTAGCTGTTTTTCCTGACCTGGCTGCCCCAATATTGACACTTCCAACACCGGTTGAACGCACCCAGTAGCCTTTACCAGGTTCAAAAACATCTGTCTGTTCATATCCATTGCCAAATCCATAAACAGTGCCGGGGATAATAAGTCCATCAGGATCATCAATATTATCAAACGATACTGCATCAGAAGGACCTGAAATCAAATTCCAATCCGTCACTAAAGAGACACTCACACTCCCTAATGATTCACCCGTAATTGTGTTAAAACCACTTTCTGTAAACCTCAACCAATAACCATTTCCAGAAATGAGATCATCCTGCAATTCATATCCATTTCCAAAGGAAAATAGAGTCCCTTCAATAGCATCAGGAAAAATACTCATATGATTGGGGTCTTCTACGCTCACAGGTAAGCCCACGAGGTTCCAGTCAGCCATATGATCCACATCCAAGCTAATGGTGCCGCCCTCTGGATGATCCAATGAAGCCCTGAACATTAAATTTCCGGATAAACCTG
>DTUJ01000106.1 GCA_012964235.1 Fidelibacterota bacterium | reverse complement strand
CTTTTTCTTTTTTCTTCCTGTAACTGACCGAATCGGTAGATTAAGTTGAGTTTCAAAGTCCTGCCGCCACGGTTTGTTGCCACGTCAGTAAATTCTGTTGCAGAAGCATAACCATTTCTAAAGGTGTCAATTGTGTTCGGATCTTCATCATCAATAGGATAGATTGGCTTTTCACGTTTCATCTGAAATCCACCGCTGTTGAATAAATTATTGATTCCCAGTGAGACCTCCATTCTGCCGTCAAATAAAGATTTTGAAATTCCGGTGTTTGCCCATGCTGTTCCTTTTGCTCCAAATAGATCACCCCCAGGAACTGTTAATTTCATAAAGAACAATCCGAACTCAAAACTAAGAATCTTAATATATTTCTCCGGAAGACTGATTCGACTGTAAATCATCAACCGCTGGCTATTGCCATTCAGTTCATAATCACCGGAAGGATCTTCCAGTTTACTTAAATTGTATCCACCGCCTAAAGTCTGTCCCATGATCATGGTAAAAAACTCAATTCCCATATTTTTCCCTGAAGCAGCATTTCTGAATGTAAGAACATCCTTATCCTCAAAACGGTCATCATCATACCATTCAATGACATTTTTAAGTTGGTGAAAATAGAGGTTTACATAAGCAAATCCCATAGGCATTGGGCTTTTATAAGAAATATCATACTGTGTGGAATATTCCGGTTTTAAAAATGGATTTCCCATAAAAATAAAATTTTCTGAATAGACATCCCGTGGAAATGGACGGATTTGTCTGGTCCCAGGACCATGTCCTCCTTCACCAGGGCGATTTACCCTCTTACTGATACCAAACTGAATGCTTTTTTTATCCGTTATATTGTAGGTAAAGTGCAAATCGGGATAAAGAGTTGAATAGTCTTCAATGTAAACGGAGTCGCTTAGCATATTTAAAATCTGCGCATAAATTATGGAGTTAGGTGTTGTATCACTTACAACAGATTTAAAGGAAATATCCTTACTGACATATTCGTAGCGGATACTGGGTTTGATGCTGAATTTATCGTTTAGTTTGCGGTCATACTCAAGGAAAAAACTATGAATACTACGATTGTAACCAAAGGTGTTCACTCCAAAAAATGGCGGTCCGTTTTTGGTAATTTGAAAGGTCATTTCCTCTTCATTGTCATTGATTCTGCCATCATAACCGATTTCCATTTTTGAATTTTCGTTAAATGGATGCTTGTAATTCATATCAAAATTCCACCCTTTAAAATCTTCTAATAAAACGGTAGAATCAATCTCAATATTTGATAGTATTTCAAATTCATTATCTGTTTTGTGATTATAAGATGCAGACAAATTGAATTCCCTGTCAGGATTTTCAAATGTTCGATTTATTTCAAATAATCCTTCCATATCATAGTTATCATCAAAATCAATTTCGTCTGTAATCCTGGGTGGGGAAAACGGTATAATATTATTTTGTTGGTTAAAACCGCTGTGAAGGTGAATGTTATAATTAAATTCGCTGTTTAAAATAAGGTGTTCATTTACGGAATAATCCGCACCAAATTTTAATGAATGTCCTTTGCGATTTGAATTATTGAGAAAATTAAAATAAACAGATTCAACCGTATCCGGAAGAATGTCTGTAGAATGATAATGCGTATCAACCATACGATGACCATTCATATTTCGCAGTCTATTATTTAAGTTATAGGAAGAATAAATATTCCATCTTTCACCTTTGTAATTCCCGTAAGTGGTAAATCCGTTCATATCACTGATACTTCCATTGGAATTATGTTTTCCATTTATTTTAACACTTCCGTTCAGTCCTTCATATTTCCCTTTTTTTAGAACGATGTTGATAATGCCTGCCATTCCATCGGGGTCATATTTAGCTGAAGGGGATGTAATGACTTCCACTTTATCAATAAGAGAAGCCGGAATATTGTTCACGTCTTTACTGCCGGCTCCCGTTCGGTTTGGACGTCCATTCACCAAAATTTTTACATTGGGATTTCCTCGCAATGCCACACTTCCATCCTGATCCACCGTAACCATTGGCACTTTATTCAGGACATCCTCAGCTGTTCCGCTGTCGGAGATTATATCATCTGATGTATTGTATATCATTTTATCCGTTTCAAATTCAAAAACAGGTCTGTCTTCCACAACATTGACTGATTCCATCTCAAGCAAAACCGATTTTAATTTAATCTCTCCCACATCTTTTTTTATGGTCCCTCGAAACGACAGATCAATGTCACTGATGGTTTGTGTGGCATAACCCATAAATTCTATTTTTAAAGTGTAGTTACCGGGTTTTATTTCTTTTATATGAAAGATGCCAATCTTATTGGTGACCCCACCTGTTTCAATTTCTCCATTTACCCTAAGAACGGAAACGGAGGCATATTCAATGGGCTTTTCTGTTAACGAACTTACAACGGTGCCGGAGATTTCGCAGATTGCCGGCATTTTATCCCGGCTGGGATGTTGTGCAGACAGAACAATTGGTATTGATATAAGGAAGAGGAACTGTATCAATAGTAATTTGTTTTGTGCCATGGGTTTTTTTGTTTTACAAAGAGAGTTAATAAAAAATATTTAAACTGGTTAAAAATATAGAATAATTATGTAATTGAAAATCAGAAATTTTTCTAATGGGTATTTGTGAAGATAAACATTATTATTAGACAACTTTTAGTCAGCAAGCTATTGAAAAAGAGAAAAGGAAACAAATTTAATATCTTATAAATTA
>DTUJ01000105.1 GCA_012964235.1 Fidelibacterota bacterium | reverse complement strand
ATGACTTCCTTATTGGACCAAAATGAATATATTTTCCATACCATACTGGAATCCTGGTTAATCCGTATTACTGTGGTATCATTACCAACAAAATCACTAACAACAAATGTGGTGAGCACCTTATCCATAGTATCTACCACCAAGTTTAATGCGTAATCCTCCTCAAAAGAATAATTCTCTCCCCGTAAAATAAAACTAAATGTATTTGTAGTATTAATGACAACAGGAAAGTTCTCCACGAGTCCATGCTTTGGGTCTGGAGGCCCCACACAATTCCATCCAACCAGGAACCCAGTTATACATAAAAGATTTCCAATCCTATTCATCTTCATCCTCAATCTGTTTGACATCTTCATCCTGCCCCATTTGCAGTTCAGTAATTTTATCCATGGGTTTTTCAAGAGCATTACGCCGTGGTCCTGTTAATGTTTCATAATGTGTTGATACAGTTCCGAGTGTTTTGCCTAAAGCATCCAGTTTGTCTGTGAATTTTATCCATTGTTCACGAAATGTGACTACCAGTTTCTGTACTTCACCTGCTTTTTGCTCCATATGAAAATTGGCTACGGCCGACCGAATCAATGATAGAATTGCATATAATGTGACGGGAGAACATAGTAAAATCTTTTTCCCCAGTGAAAAATCAATTAACTTATGATCTTCCTGGTTTAAAAAGGAGTAAATACTTTCGTTAGGAATAAACATCAAAACATAGTCTACTGTCCCCGCATTTGGATCAATATATGATCGGCCGGAAATTGCTTTCACATGATTACGCACATCTTTCAGAAATGCTTTCTTTTCATTTTCCTGTTCTGTTTCATTCTCTGCAGCAAGGAATTTCTCATAATGACTCAAAGGAAATTTCACGTCCATGTTAATGTGTTTTCCATCGGGAAGGTTGAATTTGAAATCCGGACGATCAGTACCTTCCTGGCTTTGCTTTTCGTAGTTAATCCCCTCAGTAAGACCAATAAACGAAAGGATATCTTCCACCATACGTTCGCCCCATTGGCCCCGTGCCTGGGAACTTGATAAAATCTGCCGCAATTGGGTCGTAGTATCAGCCAGCTCTGTAACGCCTTTTTTTGACTCCATCATTTGACCGGTGAGTTCTGTGGTCTGTTTGTTCAGGCCCTCAAGCTGTTTTTTTAGATCCCCCAGACTGGAATCAATAAGTTTCTTTTTCTCATCCAGTTGGGCGTTACTGCTTTTCATGAGATCACCAAATTTGCTTTCAGCGATCTTTAGGAATGTTTCGATATTCTGGTCCAATGCTTCTTTGGAGAGATTGCCAAAGGCATCTTTTATCTGTTGCTGATCCGGGAGATTATTCCGTTTTATCAGTAGAATAACAACTGCTCCAATAGCAATACCAAGAAGTAATAACAATAATCCGGTGCTGAAAGACATGGCGGAAACTACACTAAATTATACGATCTGTAACCGGTAAATGATTATTGACCATTCCCTTTTAACCCCAACTCTTCCGCTTTTTCTTTCAAGGCATCAATCACGAATTGGATGTGCTCTGTCATATCTACGTTGAGTTCTTCCATACTCTGGTATATATCCTCCCGCAGGACGGAAGCAGCGAATGATTTCTGCTTCAACTTTTTTTTTACTGACTTCGGTTTTACTTCAAATATTGATTTAGAAGGTCGAACATAAGTCACAGCGAAAATAAATCCAGTTAACTCATCCACGGCAAATAAGGCTTTAGCCATATCAGTATCCCGGGGGACGCCAGTATAGGTGGCATGGCCCATTATGGCATTGCAAATGGACTCTGGATAACCCTGCTCTTTCAGGATCTTGTTGCCTTTGTAGGGATGCTCTTCAAGCGTTGGATACATTTCATAATCAAAATCGTGCAGTAAGCCCGTTAAGCCCCACTCATCCGAATTGCCATTATATTTTTCCGCCATCTTCCGCATGACCTGCTCCACACCCAATGCATGCCTGCGCAGGGAATCGCTTTGTGTATATTCATACAGTAGAGCTAATGCATCTTCCCTTGTGGGATTACTGTTTGTCAACTACATGCCCATGAAATCTAAAACAAGACGAATTACATTCCCCGTGGCACCTGCTTTAGGACCGTAGGGTTTTTCTTTTTCACCCCAAGCTGTCCCCGCTATGTCAAAGTGGCACCAGGGAATCCCTTCGCCAACAAACTCTTTGAGAAATGCTCCACCGGCAATAGTCCCGGCCTGCATGGGTGCTCCAATATTTTTTACATCGGCAATCTTGGATTGAACCTGTTCGCAATATTCTTCCCAAAGGGGAAATTCCCAAACCTTTTCGCCAGTCTTTACTGAGGACTTTTTCACTTTTTCTATGAGTTTCTCATCTGTGCCCATGATTCCTGTAGCTATATGGCCCAAAGCAACGAGCACAGCACCGGTCAGGGTGGCAAAATCAAAAATAAACGCAGGATCATAATGTTTACTCACGTAGCTTAAGGCATCGGCCAAAATAAGGCGTCCTTCCGCATCGGTATTCAGTACTTCGATTGTTTTGCCGTTATAGGCGGTCACGATATCGCCGGGTTTGTAGGCTTTGGATCCGCTCAAGTTTTCTGTAGAGGGAACAGCTGCCACAACATTGATCTTTGGTTTCAAGGTGGCAAGAACATGCATGCATCCAAGGACAACTGCTGAACCGCACATATCAAATTTCATTTCATCCATTTTTGCCGAAGGTTTAATAGAAATACCACCTGAATCGAACGTCAGTCCCTTTCCCACAAGCACTTTCGGCTTCACTGACTTTTTGG
>DTUJ01000104.1 GCA_012964235.1 Fidelibacterota bacterium | reverse complement strand
GACCAATCTGACTGAGTTAAAGTTATATTCTAATCAACTCACAGGTTCAATCCCATCAGAGATAGGGAATCTGATGAATCTGACGACTTCTTTGAATTTAAGAAATAATCAACTCACAGGTTCAATCCCAACAGAGATAGGTAATCTGACCAATCTGGAAAAGTTGTATTTAAACGATAATCAACTCACAGGAGAGATACCAGAAAGTATCTGTAACCTTGTTGAAAATAATTGTGATATTTATCTAAACAGTAACCAACTCTGTCCCCCATACCCATCCTGTGTGCAAGATTATGTAGGAGAACAAGACACCACAAACTGTGAGTAACCCTCCAAATTGATTCCTCTGGGTAAATTGGGACCTAATTGACCTCATCATAGCACTATTATTCTACAAGGAGAATTAAATGAAATTATACTATCCAATTATTTTTGTTTTTTTATTGCTAATAAATCTTGCTGAAGGGCAAAATAAAACAGAAAAAAATCAATATGTGTCTGTAGGATTTTTAGACCATAAAACTGGGAATAGTTTAGTTGGGTATGCCCGAACCCTAAAGAAAGTGGATAAACATGAACTATTTGTGGGTGTTGGTACCTTGGTGGCCATGAACACATTGTCTGCTGGTTGGAAATATTATCTGTTAGATTCACCCATTCATCTTTATTCGGTTATGTCTATCCAAGGGATAGTGGGTATGGGTGGAGGATTCGTTAGTCCGTTTTTATCAGTAGGGGCTGAAAAAAGTATTACTGATAAATTATACATTAATTTAGGATTAAATACTGTCATTAGAGTATACAGGAACCGACCAATTGAATTAGTCCCGTTTCCTAATGTTAATCTTAATTGGAGATATTAGAGTATCCACCTCTTTGTAAAAAAGTAGGGATGGGGTAGATTAAAATAATTTGTTAAATTCTTATTTAGGAGAGAAAAATATAATGATTATAAAATACTTCTCATTAGCATCAATCATCCTGTTATTTATGGTTGGTTGCGGCAAAAAAAGTGGCACAAAAGATTCCAATGTTGGTACCACTTCATACCTAAACTTAGAGGAAGGCTCATATAACATTGTTAGAGAAAAGAGTGAGCTTAAATGGACAGGAAAAGAACTCTCATCCAAAACACATACTGGTATATTATTCTTGAAAGAAGGAAGGATAAATATTGATTCAAATGGGATGATTGAAGGTAAGATTGTAATTGATATGACTTCAATTAATGTGACTGACTTGCAAGGTGAATGGAAAGATAAACTGGAAGGACATTTGAAAAGTCCAGATTTTTTTGGTGTTGAAAAATTTCCAACAGCATTCATCACATTTCAGAGCAATAAAAAGCCTAATAAAGAAAACAAAATAAACTTAGATGGAGAATTAACTATCAAAGATATGACTCATCCATTGTCATTTACTGCAGATCTATTGCATACAGAGCCATTTTTGAAAGTTCAAGCTATTTTGTCTTTTGATAGGTCAAAATATGATGTACGATTCCGCTCTGGAAAATATTTTGAAAATTTAGGAGATAAGTTAATTCTAGATGATATTGATATTGATATCATATTAGCATCCGAATAGTAAAATATCTTCATTATTAATATAGCCCCACACTCGTGAAGTTTTTCGTTCCCACCTCTTTATAAAAAAGTGGGGATAGGGTAAATGGGAATAGCCTACAAATTGATTCCTCTGGGTAAATTGAAGAGATGAAACTAAAATACTTTTTATTAATACTGCCTATTCTTTTTTGGGCTGGATGTGAGGACGATGAAAATGATATTGTTGGTTCGGAATATATTGAAGACCATGGTGATGGTGGTGAAGATAATTACGATCCTGCTAATTTATACCTTTATTCAAGTAATTTAAATAAAAATGGCAGTGCTATAACGGGATCAATAATAATAAAAAATAATGGTGAATTAACTGCACATAATTCGGAAGCTGTAGTCATTGTTAATTACACTTGTTATAATAATTTACAAGATTGGAATAATAGTGATAATTCAGGAACTTATAATCTTAATGATATAGCTCCTAATAATACCAAAAGTATAAGTATTAATCATAATTCTACATGTAGTTCTGATGGTAATGGTTGGTTAAATGAAGCAGGTATTTATCCATCAGTCTATTTATCTTGGGATTAATAATTATTCCGTTGAGGTAAGCAATCCATTCAACATTGATATGGACTACTCCAAATTGATTTCTCTGGGTAAATTGAAGAGAGTTTTGTTTGTGGGGTGATGGGTAGATTTGTGTATGAGAATAGAACCTTATGATTCAAAATACTTTGAAAATTGTATAACGATATTACAAAGTAACACTCCAAAATTTATTGCTTATAGTGAGCATTCAGACTACAAAGACTATTTGTCCAGAGACGACAAGATATATTTTGTTTTATTTAATAAATCTAACATTGTTGCTTGTGGTGGATATGGTGTAAATAAGTTTGAAACAAAAGTCGGATTGGCTTGGGGATTAGTTCATAGTAAATACCACAATCGAGGATATGGTAGTGAACTACTTAAATATAGACTAGAGCACATAAAAGATAATTTTCCACACACTGATATTCATTTAGATACGAGTCAAAAGACTTATAAATTTTTTGAAAAGTTTGGTTTTTTAGTTAAAAAAAATACACCAAATGGATATGGAACTGGACTAGACAGAATTGATATGATACTAAAAGCAAAATAATAAATGTGTAACCCACATTCCTGAAGTATTTTGTTTTCCACCTCTTTGTAAAAAAGTGGGGATGGGGTAAATTGAAGAGATTTTATT
>DTUJ01000103.1 GCA_012964235.1 Fidelibacterota bacterium | reverse complement strand
GGAAGGATAAAACAACATATCCACCTGCTTGCCGGATTCAATAAATTTATCCATGAGCCAGAGGGTGTTCTGGGCGTGGACATTATCATCGCCGGTTCCATGAACCAAGAGGAGCTTACCCTTGAATTGATCAATGTAGGTTAACACAGAAGCAGTATCGTATCCTGCCTCGTTTTCACTTAAGAGGCCCATGTAGCGCTCCGTATAGGCGGTGTCATACAAGCGCCAGTCCGTAACCGGCGCAATGGAAACCCCGGTGGTAAAATAATCTGCTCCTTTTGTAAGCGCCAGGGCTGTGAAATATCCCCCTCCGCTCCATCCCCACACTCCAACCCTGTTGGTATCTGCATAGGGGAACTTTCCTAAATAATTTACTGCCTCAATATGATCATTGATCAGCCATTTACCCAGGTCTCTATATCCTAAATTCTTAAATGCCTTTCCCCTTCCGCCGGTCTGGCGGTTATTGATACTCACAATGATGTGTCCATTTTGTGCCATATACTGATGCCAGAGATAATTTCTGCCTCCCCACCAGTCAGCTGCCATCTGGGAACCGGCCAACCCGTAGCCATTAATAATGATTGGGTATTTTTTCTCCTCATCAAAATTCCATGGCAAGGTTATCATGCCTTTCAGGGTGACCCCGTCAGCCGTGGTAAAATCAAAAAATTCAGGATAGGTAAAATCATATTCAAGATAAGGCTCCATATCTGTTTCCACCATGACACGGACTGTCTCACCCTGGATTGTTTTTAACAGTATTCTCTGGGGGATTTTCGAACTGGAATATGAATCAATAAAATATGACTTTGTGGGTGAAAGTTGGGGAGAGTGCCACCCGGGCCCGGATGTAAGCTGAAGGAGCCCGCTCCCATCAGGGTTTACGGAGTAAAAATGCTGTTCAAGTATAGATTCCCTGTTGGCAGTAAAATATATTTTCCCCAATTCCTCGTTTACATCAACCAGTCGCTTTACTTCCCATTCTCCCTCTGTTACCTGGCTGATGATAGTTCCATCACTGTCCGCATAAAAAATGTGGCGGTAGCCGGATCTCTCCGAAGTAAAAAGAAAAGAACCATCCGTCAAAAACAGGGGATTTTCGTGCACATCCACCCAGGCTGAGTCTACATCTTCAATGATGAGCATCCTCTTCCTGGATTTACTATTAAATTTAATCCACTCCAGGTGGTTCTGCTTCCGGTTCAGGCGGGCAACCACTGCTTCATCCTCAAACCAGCTTGCCTTTGGAAAATATATATCCTCATATTCTTCAAAATTCAGCCAACTGGTCCTTCCACCCCTGACACTGATCACTCCTGTTTTCACCGTTGGGTTCTCCTCCCCCGCTTTCGGGTAGTACACCTGTTTCACCTCCGGGTACAATCCTTTCTCATCCAGGTAGGTAAATTGTTTTACATGTGACTGGTCTTCCCTGAAAAACAGGATATTTTTGCTGTCAGGCGACCAGCGGTATCCGTCGAAGGATCCAAATTCTTCTTCATAGAGCCAGCCCCGATATCCGTTTAAGATCGTTTCAGATCCATCCCGGGTGAGTTTTTTTTCCTTACGTTGGAGAATATCAAAAATGTAGAGGTTGTTGTCTTCCTTCACGTAGGCGATTTTTCTGCTGTCAGGGGCATATTTGATATTCCTCAAATGCTCCCCTTTTGCAATGGACGTTAGCTGATTTTGTGAAATAGAATAGTTATAATAAACACCGAAAAAAGAATGGCGCCATTGCTTCCTCTCTTGTGTGAGCAGGAGCAGATTATCTCCATCAGGACTAAACCAAAAGCCTGTGATATTAAGCGTGTCCTCATGTATGATAAAATTCTCCGACGAAACCAAACGGGTGGTATCTCCTTTTAGCAGGTCTACTTGGAACAGGGATTTCCCTCCGGTTATGCTGTCATCAGAAAGGAAAGCATAACTGTCAGTTTCAGGCACCCATTTAAAACTGCCTAAAGATGCTCTTTTAAATTGATCCTCTTTAAAAATAGCATCCAGGGTGAGTTCCCTGGCAGGCAAAACCATGAGAAGGAGTAATTGAAAGATGATGAATCTTCCCACCCGGGCAATAGAAAGCTTAGCGCTCATATTGTGAAAAGTTGTAACATAAATATAGGTTTAAATTAGAAAATAATTTAGATTGAATCATGATTGATCTTGTTCATTGCGTTAAAATAATTGAATAGGTAAATTCGCAACCGTTTTATTGTATAATTATTAGAGGATTTTTATGGCTTTAATGACATCCATGCGTACAAGAATGCACATTGTACTCTGGGCGTTACTTGCGCTCTTCCTGCTGAGCATGACCGTAGGCGGACTTGTAGGTGGTGCAAATATAATTGATCAAATTTTTGGCCGGGTAAATCCCTCCACGGCCGTTGGCATAGTCAATGGTGAAAAGATTGACCCGGTATACTTTTCAAGGAATGTGGGCAGCCGCATTGACCAGATTCGTGCCAGCGGACAATCTATCACTGACCGACAGCTTTCCCAGGCGCGGTCCCAGGTGTGGAACGACCTTGTGAAAGAAATTATTGTAAGTCAGACAATTGAAGAGATGGGTATAACCGCTTCTGACGAAGAAGTACTGTATCATCTAAAAAACAATCCCCCCTCCTTTTTAAGAAGCAGCCCGAATTTCCAGACAAATGGGCAATTTGATCCTGTGAAATATGAAGAAGCAATTAATAATCCTGAAGGAGATGAGTGGTTCACTATTGAGCAGTGGATGAAAAATACCTATATTCCAAGTTACAAACTTCAGCAGCTTATTTTTGCGTCAGCAACCGTAACTGAGGATGAAATAAAAAGAGAGTTTATCAACCGGAATATTAATTATACTATTGACATAATTCATGTAACTGATCGAATTATTGATAAAACACTTTTGGAGCCTGCCGAAGAAGAAATCCTGGCATACTATAATGAGAATATTGATGATTATCAGCGTACAGAAAACAGGAATATTCGCCTGGTTTCATGGAAAAAGGATCCATCCTTGGCTGATACTACCGAAGTGTTTGAACTGGCATCAGAACTGAAAGAACGAATCCAGAATGGTGAAGATTTCGCCGCGCTTGCAAATGAATACACGGAAGACCCAAGTAATACCGTAACCCAAGATTCAAGTAAGGGGGGTAGTCTTGGATGGTTTGGAAAAGGACAAATGGTACCTGCTTTCGAGGAAGCAGCTTTCAATTCCAAAAAAGGTGAACTGGTTGGACCAGTACTCTCAAGCTTCGGGTATCATATCATTAACGTTATTGATAAGAAAACAGAAAAGGATAAAGAGCAGGTTCTTGCTTCTCATATCCTTCTGAAAATTGACATTACACCCAGAACCCTGGACTTATATCGAGGGGAATCACGATTATTTAGTTACGATGGGAAAGATTTTGGTTTTAATACCGCACTTGACAGTCATCAGGTTAAACTTACAGAAATGAAAAATGTGAGTGAAAAATCTGTTTTTATTTTAAGAGTGGGAATGATGCCCAGTGCCCTTCAATTTATTTTTAATGCAACCATTGGTGAGGTTTCAGGTCCTATTGAAAATGATAATTTTTTCGCAGTATTTACAGTTGATTCTGTTTTAGCACCAGGTTCAAAACCATTTGAAGAAGTGAAAGATGCAATCAAGTCACAAATGACACGGGAACGAACAACAAATGAAACTGAAATTCTTGCTGGAGAATTTCGAAAACAGGTTGATAACGGGGCTCCCTTCGATTCTCTTATAGCCTGGAACGAAAATCTTGAACATTCGGAAAAGGACAAAAAAACGTTAAGCAGGGGCTTCACTTCTATAGGCAGAGGTAATTTTATCAATGGTGCATTGCTGAATGCACAGGCCGGTGAATTGCTTGGTCCTATAAAAACTTCCCGGGGATATACACTTATGAAAGTTTTAGAAGTTCAGGAGTTTGACTCAACAACTTATGTAGTACAAAAAGATGGCCTGCGAACAACACTGCAAACGCAAAAAAGAAATACTGCATATGGGGATTGGTTAAACGCAAAAACAGAAGAGGCTGAAATCGTAGATAACCGTAAATTTCACGGGTATAATTAACGTATACATTTTTACATTCCATCAGATTGACTCAGTCTATTTGATGGCAGTGTAAACCTCGCTTATTTTGGGTGTATCACAATGGTATTATGAATCAGAAAATACTCCCAATTGATCATATTTACTGAGTCTTCGATCTAAAAACTGGTCAGATGGAATCTCACTTAATGCGTTTAATTCTTCTATAATTACTTCTTTAAGAATGGTAGCCGCGTCTTCCAAGTTCCTATGCGCACCGCCTGGCGGCTCCTGAATAATTTTGTCACAAATTCCCATTTTTTTCAGATCTTCTGCTGTTAATTGGAGTGATTCAGCAGCGCGGGGTGCTTCTGAAGCATCTCTCCATAAAATGGATGCACATCCTTCAGGGCTGATCACTGAAAACCATGTATTCTCCAGCATGAGCATACGGTCACAAATACCGATTCCAAGCGCTCCGCCACTTGCACCTTCCCCAATTACCACTGTCACTATTGGAACTTTCAATTTCGCCATTTCCAATAGGTTCCTCGCAATCGCTTCTCCCTGTCCCCTTTCTTCCGCTCCCAGGCCAGGATAGGCTCCTGGAGTATCAAGCAGTGAAACAACCGGAACAGTAAATTTTTCTGCCAACTTCATCACCCTGAGAGCTTTACGATATCCTTCCGGACGCATCATACCGAAATTTCGGTATAGGTTTTCCTTGGTGTTGCGTCCCTTCTGTTGACCCATAAACATAATCGTTTGTCCATGTACAGTACCTAATCCGGTTACAAGGGATGGATCATCCCCAAAATATCTATCCCCGTGCAGCTCAAAAAAATCATCCGTCCAGTGATGGATATAATCCAGGGTATATGGGCGATCCGGATGGCGGGCAACCTGTACTTTCTGCCATCGATTAAGATTCGAAAATATCTTTTTCATAAGATCAATACGCTTCGATTCAAGTGTAACAATTTTATCCTTTATATCCTGAGAAGGGGTATCAACAGAACGAAGCTCAAGAATTTCTTCATCAATCTCTTGGATTGGTTTTTCAAATTCGAGATAATATGTACTCATTTCACAAACTTAACACTGTTTTTAACATAATTTCTATATCCAAAGTAATATTCTGATTTTGAACATAGTAATGATCAAAATGCTGATGATCGTCAGAATTGCTGGATAATTTTTGAATGCGTCCAAGACCAGTCAATCCCGGTTTGCAGATAAGATCTGGATTATCTTCAGATGAATTGACCAGTGACGCTCCAACAAAGCTCATATCTCCAATAAACACGGACCAGAGCAATAGAAGTTCATGGACAAACTTTGAATCTGATGGAAATAGATATGCAGTAATTTTTTTTCCTGATTCTCCCCAGAAATACATTTTTTTGGGAAGACCTTGAAACATTCTGAATAACAGAGCGGGAGAAAAAAGTATAAGCAGGATTGCTGCAAATATAATATCAAATGTACGTTTCGTTAATCGATGAAATCGATGAAAAAGCGAATATTCAATCTGAATAAAAGACAATTCACCAATTTCTTCAACGGATGCCTTACCAATAAGGATATCCTGTTGACGAGGTACCATACGATATGTAAGATGCAGGTCTTTTGTACAATCCATGAGGGATACAATTTTCTTATTGGAAAGGGTGCCTTTTGAAAAAATAATCTCTTTTATTCTATGTGTTTTGATAATATCCCGAATATCATCAATCAAACCAAGAAATGGAGCCGGGAAATCTTCCTGCCTTCCTGTTAAATTTTCGTCAACAAAGCCTATAATAGCCAATCCTGAATCTACCCGTTTCTGAATTTTTTTTGTGATTCTTATTCCCTCTGAATCTGCACCAACAACGAGTGTTTTTCTTGTAAAAAGAATATTATGCTTGTCTTTTATACGATACAGGAATCCATGAGACATAAAATAGTGTCCTATCAACCGCCAGCCTGGAATGAGAAACAGTACGATTCCGCTTGCAACCAAGATTATCACCCGAGAAAATGCATATTGTTTAAAGAAAAATGTAAACACCACCACAACGAAAAATCCTGTCAAGCTTGACATGACCGCTCTGGTATAGGAGAGAATAAAACGACCATATAATTGAAATACAGACCCAACAATCAGCCAGAACAGGATGTATACAGTCGGGATAATCCCGTTGCTCATTGTAATCGGATCATAATGTGAAAATTTGATTGGGATCGTAACAAGAAAAGCAAAAAGAACAACTGCTGTGTCAAGAAAAACAGAAATTATCTGGGACTTCAATTCTCCAATCAGAGAAATAGATTGACGAATAATGACTCCAAAACGAATACCCAACCGACTAAAAAAGCTTTGACTTTTTGAAAAATGTTTCCCGTAAAAAAGAATCATTGCGCTATAAAATGCATTGATACTGTCATAAGGAGCAAATTTGACCGATTCCCCGCCATAATGAATAATCTTTGTCCTTGGAACATAATAAATTTCTTTTCCCGATTCCTTAATCCTGTAACATAAATCAATATCTTCCCCAAACATAAAAAACCGTTCATCAAACCCGCCAATACCTGTAAATAATTTTCTCTGGAGAAACATACATGAACCGCTCACAGCATCCACAGAATGAACTTCCTCTGGATCCAAGTAGGTTAAATTATATTTTCCTGTCCACTTTGACTTTGGAAAGACTTTAGATAAACCAAGTAATTTAGGGAGAGCGACACCTGGAGTTGGAAATGAACGTTTACACGTTAATTGGAGTGATCCATCTGGATTTAATATTTTCGGTCCAATCAATCCTGCTTCCGGATGGTCTTTCATATAGTTAACAAATGTTGCAATCGTATCTTCCTGGATAACTGTGTCTGGATTTAAAATCAATAAATAGTCATTTGCAGCAACTCTTGCTGCCTGGTTAACAGCTTTTCCAAACCCAAGGTTCTCAGAATTTTTAATCATCTTTACATCAGGAAACCTGTCATCTATAAATTCATCAGAACCATCGAACGAATGGTTATCCACAACAACAATTTCTATTTCACCCTTATAATCCGATTGTAGGATGGAATCAATACAGTTCCCCAAATACTCTTTGACATTGTAATTTACAATCAGGATGGAAACTGAATCAAAATTCATAAGACAATTTATTTATTCCAGCCAAAAAGTTTCCAAATTCGCAAACGCCATACGACAAAAACAGCTTCATACATAATCGATTTTGACATTTTTGATTCTCCAATAGTCCTGTCAATAAAAATAATAGGATGCTCAATAATGTTAAACCCTTTTCTCCAGGAACGAAAATTCATCTCAATCTGAAATGAATACCCGTTTGAACGAATTTTCTTCAGGTCAATAGATTCTAACACTTCTTTCTTCCACACTTTAAAACCGCCAGTTGCATCCTTGATGGACATTCCCGTTATAACCCGTGAATACAAATTAGCTCCATAACTTAACATCAAACGTCGAAGAGGCCACCTGACTACACTGATACCATCGCAATACCTGCTGCCAATGACAAGATCATAATCCGTGAGTAAATCCAGCATTACCGGTATCTCCTTTGGATCATGTGACAAATCAGCATCCATCTGTACAATGGCATCATAATCCCGTTCTAAAGCCCAGGTAAATCCAAAACAGTAAGCGGTTCCCAAACCAGCCTTCCCGGGCCTGCATTCAAGATATAGGTTAGAAAACCGGTTTTGTAGTTCCTTGACCTGATCAGCAGTCCCATCAGGGGAATTATCGTCCACAATCAGCAGGTGACAATCAGGATTAGTGGAAAAAACTGATTCCACAAACCGAACGATATTTTTCCGTTCGTTGTATGTGGGAGAGACAATTAATATGTTCATGAGGACAATTTTGATTTAATATGCTTCAAACTCACTTCAAGTGGTAGAGTTGTAACCTGTAATTTGCTCTTGATCAGGTGGGTTTTCAAACCACATTTTAACGGTCTTGGGGCAATTTGCTTTAACGACTCAGTAGTAATGGGTCTTATGAGGGAATCATCAAGACGAAAAACCTTAGCAATCGTCTGTGCAAATTCAAGTCTGTTTATCTGTTCAGCACCGCCATAATGGAATAATCCGGTTGCTTCCTTATCCACTATAATACGAAGTGCGTCCGCTAATGCATCCGTCCAGGTCGGATTATTCCACTGGTCATGTACCACCTGAATTTGCCTATCATTCTGCAGAGAATCAATAACCCATTTTACAAAACTTGCATCCGAATTCTTGGCATAATCAAATACCACATTCGTGCGTACAATACACCAGGGATTTGGATGTTCCATCACATATTTTTCTGACGAAAGTTTCGTCTTTCCGTACATATTGATTGGATCCGGCACATCCTCTTCATCGTAAGGTCCTGTCTTCCCGTTAAAAACATAGTCTGTTGAAATGTGGATAAATGCTCCATCAAATACCTCAAGAAAATTTCGTACACTCTCCGAATTAATTTTTTCGGCAACTTCAGGATTTATTTCACAACCGTCTACATCCGTCATCGCCGCAAGGTTCAATACAACATCCGGTTGAAAGCGGTTTACAATATTTTCAACACCCTCAGGTTTCGTTACATCCAATATCTCACTGGAATAAGATCCTGAAGAAAATTCCGGAATAAACAGATCGGTCGCTAACATATCAACATCCTGAAATTTCTTTAACACTTCATTTCCCAACTGCCCAAAGGCACCTGTTACTAGGACTTTTTTCTTCACAATTATTCTTTTCTCACATGAAAGGAATGAGCAATCAAATCCAATTGCCGTAAATATATACTTTTATCATTTCCAGGATAAAATATGAGGAGATTAATATGATATGTCCTATCAGTGACCCCATCGAAAATAATATAACTGATAAACGGTCCTCCCTGAGCTTCTTGTTCAGATTCCCATATACCTGTAATTTTCCAACCAGTCCAATGAAGGAAACTAGTCTGTTGTATGTTAAATTTATAGGGATGGTACCGAATATGTCCATAAAACTTTTGTGGAAAATTCCATCCGACCTCTGCAGCAATCAGCGAATCAGGGGCAGTCAGGCCTTCTTCCCAGTGAACTGACACCCACTGGTAGGGCATTTCCCTCCCCAGCCAGACCCAGTTTGAGTCAGGTTTTTCCTGGATAATTTCCCATCCCCAGGGAATGTTAAGACTCCACTGGTATTTTTTCATAAAATCCTTTTCCACATCTTTTCTCCGCATTTGATCAAAAAGGTATTTTTTCTGCTTTCTGTTAAAATTTTCATTGAATCGGGATCTGACCCATTCTTCTTTTCCCCGTATATCCTGGATTATATCATCTTTGGATTGTCCGCTTAAAATCATGAACAACTGACCCTTAGCAAATTGATCTTCAGTGAATATGAAATGATCACCGCCGTCTATTGTTCGTTCATAGTTGTCTTTACCTAATAGATTTTTTACCAAATTTGTTCCCGGGTTGAGCAGATTATCTCCAATTGAAGCAACCGCCAGATTTGTTTGACGCTTAAGATTGTTGAATCCTTTCGGACTAACGAATTTCATTTTATAAAATGGTTCCGGTTCTGGTGTGTACAATGTGTCGGAAAATATTTTTTCCAGTACATTACGAATATCTTCCTGGTCTTCAATTGATGCGATAACAATAATTTCATTGTCCGAACCAAGGGACTCGCGTTTTGTACTGCATCCGCTTATCAAAATCAACAAAACTGAAAACAGGAACACTGGATTTTTTGAAATCATCACAACCTGCTTAACTTTCAATTGTGAAGTTAGCTCTCTGGCGT
This sequence comes from Fidelibacterota bacterium, assembly GCA_012964235.1. Classification (GTDB taxonomy): domain Bacteria; phylum Fidelibacterota; class Marinisomatia; order Marinisomatales; family UBA8229; genus UBA8229. Next base: position 3,459 of record DTUJ01000103.1, on the reverse strand, counting down.
TCAATGATCACATCTAGGACTCGCACAACTACTTCATCACCTAAACGGTATTCTTTTTTGCTCTTACGGCCACGCAAGCAATAATGATCTTCATCAAAACTGTAATCATCATCTTCAAAGCTGTCTATATGAACCAGACCTTCTGCCAAAGATTCTTCTAATTCAACAAATATTCCAAAATGTGTCACTCCGGAAATAATTCCATTAAATGAATCGCCTATTCTCTCATTCAGCCAACGAAACTGCTTGATCTTGATATATTCCCTTTCTGCATCAAGAGCTTTTAACTCCATTTGATTGGCTTGGTCCAATGCGGAATGGAGAAATTCCATCAGATGTTGTGTTTTTACTGTTTTTTTCTCAAGAATATCTTTAATCCGCCGGTGTACCAGCAGGTCAGGATATCTTCGAATGGGAGAGGTAAAATGGGTATAATGCTGGAAGGCCAGGCCGAAATGTCCTCTGCGGTCTACGGAATAATTTGCCTTGGACATGGCACGCAGGGCAACTGATTCAATCAGGCCTTTATAGGCCGAATCTTCCACATCTTCAAGGATATCCCTCATACCCCTGGATGTGTGCGGGTCATGTTTTTTCTGTAAGGAAAATCCTATCCGTTTCAACAACAGGAGAAATGATGTGATATCTTCAGATTTTGGTTTCTTATGAGTCCTGTAAACAAATGGTACAGGTTTGCCATTGATTATACCGTATCGTTCCGCCACTAGGCGATTTGCCAATAACATACATTCTTCTACAATCCTGTGGCTTTGGAGACGTTCACTGGGCCGTATTTCGTGGGGAATTCCTTCTTTACCAATCGAGAATATCGGTTCTGGGATATCAAAATCAATACTTCCCATTTCCGTTCGCTTTTTAAAGAGGTTTTTGCTCAGTTTTTCCAACAGCTTTATTTTGTCTTTGAGTGAATGAGTTTTTTTCTCATCCAGGATTTCCTGAACCTTTTTATAAGTGAATCGACAACAACTGCGGATAACAGAAGGAAATACATCAAAACGGGTAACATTCCAATCCCTGTCAAGATCAATAAGGGCAGTCATCGCCAATCGATCTTCATCAGGTTTCAGGGAACAAAGATCCCCAGAAAGGGTTTCCGGAATCATATGAACAACACCCTCGCTAAAATAAACGGAGTTGCCGCGCTTGAAGGCTTCCTGGTCCAGCGGGGATCCCCGTGTAATAAAATGGCTCACATCTGCAATATGCACCCCAAGCTTAATCCCGTTTCCAGTTTCTTCTATTGATAAAGCATCATCAAAATCCTGTGCGGTTTCAGGATCAATAGTGAACGATTGAACAGATCGTAAATCCCGCCGATGTGGAGTTTCTTTTTTAATGAAATCAACACTGCAGTTCCTTGCAGATTGTTCTACATTTTGAGGGAAATCCACTGTATATCCATACTTCTCCAGAATGATATGAAAATCATTTCCAGCATCAGCTCCATCGCCGATCACCTTAACAACTTTAACCAGAATTGGATTAACAGATGTTCCCCAATTGAGTACATCAGCAACAACAATCTGCCCATCTCTATAGTCTATCGATTTAGCTTTTTGGATAAGAATTTTCCGTTCCGGGGTGAAAGGTGTGATGGTTAACCAGTAATTTTTTCCTTTGTGCACGACGGTTCCAATAAATCGATCGGTTTTCCGTTCCAGAACATCTATAACAACCCCCCGGGGTCGCTCTCTTTTTGATCCATTGCGAACCCGAACAAGAACACTATCACCATCAATTGCATCACGAATATTCCGGCGGCCAATAAAAATATCAGGTTGATCAGTTTCAGTAATCAAAAACCCAAATCCTTTTTGAGTAATACTCAGCCTCCCCTGGACTGACCTGTTTTTCTGAGATATGGAATATGTATTACCTTTCAGCCGTACTCTCTTTTCTTTTTCCACAAGAGAATTCAGAATGTATCGAAAATTTTTTCTTTTTGCTGTTTGAATTTTAAGCCGTTTCAATAATTCGCGCTGGCTGAACTGATACCCAGGATGGGCTTCCAGCAATTTGATGATAGCCTTCTTCATGAGAATCTTCCTGCAAAATGAACGGTCTCGTCCGGTGAAATTGATGCAGGCAGACTTGCGAGCTGGTCCAGAAAAAATACGTGATCCCCACCCCCAACCTGGAACAGTGTAAAATGAATATCTTTTTTGTGGAATATCATTGTTTCATTTAGAGTGAAAGAGAGTTCCTTTTCCCTCTTGAAACATACCTCATCGCTTCGATAACTGGGAAGTGTATTTAAAACCTTTCAAAAAGGTTTCAGGATTCGATTTCTTGAACATGTTCGTTAAACGGATTCATCAGAAAATATGTTCCTGTAATGATCATGATGATTGAGATAACATGGGCTCCGGAAAAAATAAAAATATATTTTGAGTTTAAGCGGATAAACTCCATGAAAAACCGTTCTGCACCGGCAAGAATAAGATACGTAAAAAACAGACTTCCAACTACTGAAATGGCTGTACGCTTTTTCCAGAGGTAAAAGAAAATAATGAATCCAATACAGGTTTCCATAAGTTGAGTTGGATGAACCTTGAGGAGTCCTTCACTAAACCCCGTCAGGTCAACCCAGGGATAATACCGTTCAATGACAGAGTATGTTGTAGGGGGCAGACCATTTTCAAAGGACATTCCCCAGGGCATATTCGTTGGCAACCCGTAATCATCACCCACCAAAAAGCATCCGATTCGCCCAATGGCATACCCAAGAATAAGCAATGGGGCTACAATATCTCCGAAGGTCAGCCAATTGAGCTGATTCTTTCGAATCACATAAGTCACACCCAGTGTCCCTCCCATTAGCCCGCCTAAAAATACAAGCCCGGAACCGCTGAAAATCATCCCAAAAGGATCTTCTATGACCTTGGCCAGGTTTTCAAGCAGGTAATATATTTTTGAGCCTGCAATTCCTCCTACTGCGGCAAAAAAAGTAATATCCGAAGCAAGCTTATCCTCATAGCCAAGACGTTTTAAATCTTTAGATAAAAGAAAATAACAGGTATAAAAGGCAACAACCAGCATGAACCCATAAGAATAGATCGCCAGATGTATGCTTTTCCCAAAAAGAGTAACATTGCCAAAATCAATAATTACAGGCCACAAAGGATCAACACCTCTTAAAAAATAATATATGAATAATTATCAATGTGTTTGCTTTCTTTATTTTTTATCAAAATATAAAGCGAAATTACTGAAAATAAATGACAGACTGAAGAAATGGTGTAAAAAATATGTGATCTATCTCACAATCATTCATAATTGATCTGATCTTTTCATTATGGATTGGAAAAAAAATACGGAAAAAAGCGGGGTTTTCTTTATTGGGAATTCACTTATTTCGAAGCACCACTCATCTCCTCCGCCGATTGGCGGATACGATCGACAGGTCTTTTTATTTGAGAAGGACCATCTTCTTTGTCT
>DTUJ01000102.1 GCA_012964235.1 Fidelibacterota bacterium | reverse complement strand
TGTGGGCGCTACAAGGCTCGAACTTGTGACCTCCGCCTTGTAAGGGCGGCGCTCTGACCAACTGAGCTAAGCGCCCATTCTATAAATAAAAGAATTTACATATTCTAAGAAGTTACTTTTTGCTGTGATTTACTCTTCCTCTCTTTTTTCCCTTTCATATCAGGAATGGCAACATCAATAACATCCATAATTTCTTTCACGAAATGAAATGATAGATCCTTTTTAATGTGTTCAGGGATTTCTTCAAGGTCTTTTCGGTTATGATCCGGAAGAATAATTGTTTTGATCCCAGAGCGGTGAGCCGCAGTTACTTTTTCTTTCACTCCACCAATTGGGAGCACGTTTCCTCTTAAGGTAATTTCGCCAGTCATGGCAACACCTGCTTGCACGGAAGTTCCGCATAATAATGATACCAAAGATGTGAACATTCCAACTCCGGCAGAGGGCCCATCTTTCGGAATCGCACCGGCTGGAACATGGACATGAATATCTGTTTTTTCATGAAAATCTTCCTCCAATCCTAAAATGTCCGTATGAGACCGAACATACGTCAATGCGGCTGTTGCGGATTCCTTCATGACATCGCCTAAATGTCCAGTGAGTGTTAATTTCCCTGAACCTTTCATTTTGGAAGATTCAATAAACAGAATATCACCACCGGCTGCGGTCCACGCCAGCCCTGTTACAACTCCCGGTTTTGTGGCTCGCTCAGCAAGTTCAGAATAAAAACTGGGTGCACCAAGATAATCATTTACTTTCTTTTTCGAGACTTTAACTTTTTTGATCTTTTTCTCCACTTTGTCACGAGCAATTTTTCGTAAAACATTGGCGATTTCTCTTTCAAGGTTCCGGACGCCTGCCTCCCTTGTATACGATTGTATTGTTTCCTTTATTCCAGTGACATCAACAAAGACATCCTTTGAAGTGAGACCGTTTTCTTCTATCTGTTTTGGTATGAGATGACGCTGGGCAATTTTAATTTTTTCATCCTCGATATAACCGGAAAATTCTAATATTTCCATTCTATCTCTCAGTGCAGGGGGAATTGCATCCTTATAGTTTGCAGTTGCAATAAACATTACTTTACTCAGATCATAACTTACTTCCAGGTAGTGATCACTAAAAGAAAAGTTCTGTTCAGGATCAAGCACCTCAAGCATTGCAGAAGAGGGATCTCCCCTAAAATCAGATCCAAGCTTATCGATTTCATCAAGCATGAATACCGGATTATTCGTTCCGACTTTTTTCAGGGACTGAATTATCCTTCCCGGCAATGCGCCGATATACGTCCGGCGATGGCCTCGAATTTCCGCTTCATCCCTTACGCCACCAAGTGAAATACGTATAAACTCTCTTCCCATGGAGCGGGCTATAGATTTACCCAGCGATGTTTTTCCCACACCTGGAGGTCCCGAAAAACACAGGATAGGTCCGCGAACTGAACCTTTTGGATCTTTTTTCTGCTTTAAACCCCGTACGGCAAGATACTCCAGGATCCTCTCTTTAACTTTTTTCAGCCCATAATGATCTTCATCCAGGATTTTTTCTGCCTTTTTCGTGTCTAATTGATCGTCTGTAGATTTACTCCACGGCAGGTCTGCAAGCCATTCAACATATGTCCTCGAAACAGAATATTCCGGTGATTGTGTAGGAATCTTTGTAAGGCGGTCAAGTTCCTTCAATGCTACTTTTTCTGCTTCTTCCGACAATTCTGCCTTTTTAACCCGTTCTTCCAACTCTTGTATCTCAACAGAGCCTTCATCTTCGCCAAGTTCTTTCTTGATGGCTTTCATTTGCTCCCGGAGATAATATTCGCGCTGCGACTTGGTAATCTCATCCTGTACCTCGCTCTGGATTTCCTCCCCAAGTTTTATGCGCTGAATTTCCCTGGTCAGGATGGTCATGGCTTCTTCCACCCGCTTTTTGATATCCATTTCCTCCAGGATTGCCTGTTTTTCTGCATTGGGAACCGTTAATAGTGAGATTGCCCTATCTGCCAGCCGGGCAGGATTTTGGATGTTAGACAACATTCCTGAATGCTCTTCAGTAAGGTTTGGGGCGACCTGGATCAATTCACTGAAGCTTCCTCTCAGATTTTTGGTTAAAGCATCTAATTCAAGATCATCAGAAGAAGGCTCTTCAACTTCGACTTGTTCAACAACAGCTCTAAAAAAAGGTTCATCGTCAATATATGAGAGAATTTTTACTCTATCAACACCTTGAACAATTGCTGATTTGCTGTTATCAGGCATGTCAAACACCTTTAAAACAACTGCAAGTGTACCGTAGGAATACAGGTCTTCAGGACGGGGATCTTCAATGGAACCATCTTCTTGAGCAACAACAACAATACGCTTGTTTTCTTTTCCCAAACTGTTGACCAACTTTAAAGATTTTTCCCGCCCTATATAAATGGGTATAACCTGCTGAGGAAACAAGACCGTGTTTCTCAGAGGCATTACAGGATAAGTCTTACCTCCGCCGTTTTCTATTTCCTGTTCCTTTTCTATATTTTCATCCATAATAATTCTAACTTTCTTTTAATTAATATTTTATGTTACAAACAACATACCATAAAATTATCTATGCTAGATTGGCAGGTAAATAATTATTATTTGCTAATTTGGCATGAATTGAATTATTTATTCACCCATCCAAATTTAATCTATTTATCTGATCATCTGCATGATAAGAACTGCGCACCAAGGGACCTGATTCAACCACCTTGAAACCAATTTCTAAACCTGCTTCTTTATAATCTAAAAACTCATTATCAGCTACATAACGATCTACAGAAAGGTGATTTTTGGTGGGTTGTAAATACTGC
>DTUJ01000101.1 GCA_012964235.1 Fidelibacterota bacterium | reverse complement strand
ATCCTTCGCGGGCTAAGGTGCCAATAATATCATCAGCTTCAAATCCCGGTTTTGAGAGGGTGATAATCTGCATTGCATTCAGCAAATTCCACAAATGAGGTAACTGCTCCTGCAGTTCATCAGGCATCTTCTCCCGGGTAGCTTTGTATTCAGGAAAACGTTTATGCCGGAATGTTTTTTCGTGAGTGTCAAAAACAGCCGCTAAATAATCCGGTTTTTCTTGACGAAGCAGTTTTAATACCTGGTTTGTAAACCCAAACAAAGCGCTGGTTGGCAAGCCATAACTGGTGATGAGGGGATTCCGGATCAGTGCAAAATGGGAGCGGTACAGAGTGGCGTAACCATCAATGAGGAAGAGGCGTTTACGTTTGGATTCTGCTTTGGACATGGGCAGAAAATTACATCTTTCCTCCTCTTATCTCAAACAGAGTTGAATAGAAATATAGACTCGCCTAGAAAATAAATAGTGATTTGTCTAATTACTTTTTTTGTACAAGTAAAAATTTTTGTGGTGGAAACAAAAATGTCTATCGTATCATTTTTTGATTAAAAATTATAATCCACCGTCACACCAAAATGTGCAGGATCGCCATAACTGACATATTTTTTATCGGGATACTCATGATCCTGTAGTTCATCATTCCAGATCGGTTCCAAGCCAAAATAAAAACCCCGAATCTCATAGCGGATATCCAATATATTTCTTCCCCAAATTTTAACTGACCAATTTCCGAAATTATAACCAATATGTCCATTCAGTAATTGGTAAGGATTGGACATTTCGTTATGGCTGTCTGAAAAATAGAATTTGTCTTTCCCGGACAACTCCACTCTGGCAAAAATGCCTTCATTCTGTCCAAAATCCACAGCTATGTTAAAAGAATACTCTGGCGCATGGGCAGCGGACCGGTCACCTAATGTCGAGGTAACATCGGAATCACTTTCAAAAGCGAAGGCATTCACATGTGTATTTAATAGTCCTAATGATCCGGTAAAAGAAAGAGCCGAACTTAGTTGAAATGATCCTTCCAATTCCAATCCATTCAATGATCCGGTTGTTGCATTGGATGTATAAAAAACAAAACTGTTAGGATCACCCTCCTGTTGCTGGCTGGAAATGGATACTTGCTGGTCTATACGTTTTGCTAAGAATGCTGAAAGATGCAGCGTAGATTTTTCTGCATAACGCCGCAATCCAATTTCAAAATTTGTCATAAACTCTGGATTATAAGGACGATTTTCTGATGCCAATGAGGGATGCTGGTTTACTCCACCGGCTTTATATCCACGTGACACACCTGCATATAGATTCAGATTGTCATTCGTGAAATATTGCAGGGCAAACTTCCCGCCCCATAAATTATTTTTCACATTGAAAGAAACAAAATCTAATGGTTCACCATAATAATTAGCCTTTCCTTCATATTTTATTGTATTCGTTTCTTTTCTAACATTTGCCAACAATACAAATTCATTAAACAATTTCTTCTCTATCTGTGTGTAAACAGCTGATACATTAAAATCAAATTGGCTGGTTGCTGATGAAGCATCACCGCCGTAGAGCCACCCGCTGGCGTCGTCTTTTTCTTTCAGTGATTTTATATAATATCCCACGACAATATCGCCGTAGCTTACGCGCCCTTCAATTGTCTTATTCAAACGATTCCTCGCAGTGCTATCATAAAATTCATAATTCCAATAAGTAACATTTGGATCAAAATAATACGGTGGTTGAAGCCAGTAATCATCATTCCCCCAATCACCATCGTAGGCATGGACCAAATCGGTTTTGGATTGAGAAACAATCAGTGTGGTATTTAACTTATTTTGAGAATAATTCGTCCTTAGTGAAAAAGCATCTGTTGCCTGACTATCAATGCCCTTTTGATTGGTATAGGTGAATAAGTCCTTATTATTATCCGGTGCCCAAGCATCGTATTTATTATCCAGTTTTGCCTTGAAGACAGTCAAAACTGCTCTGAAATTTTTGTTGGGTGTAAACAACAGTTTCTCTCGTATGATATTTTCCTTTCGTCCATTGGTATTTTTTCTTATCTCTTCTAAAGATTTATTTGTCCGGAATCCATCTCCTGTGTCCAATCCAAAGGTGATACGCAGGGCAAAGTATTCTCCAAGAGGCACATTATACATCCCGTTAAAACGTTGGATATTGTCCGAACCAAAGGAAAAACGAATATATGCATCATAGGAATGTGAGGGCTCTTGCGAGCGCATGCTTATGAGTCCAGCCAAGGCATTGGGACCATAAATTGCTGACTGCGGTCCTTTGAACACTTCAATTTGTTCCAGGTCATATAGAAAACCTGCCATGCCCATTCCGCTTAGATCAATGTCATCCATAACAAAACCCACTGAAAAATTAGGTGGTCCTTCAGCAAAATAATGACTGCGTTCGCCAATACCACGAATTTGAAAATACCTAGGACGGCTTGTTCCTCCGGCAGCATTGAAATTAGGTATGAATCCTATAACATCATGGAAATGACTACCGTCAGTCCGTTTTATAGATATCGCATCGATTACTGTTACACTGGCGGTGGATCGCTGCAATGATTCTTCTTTCAGACCGGCACGAACTACAATTTCTTGACTTTGCAAAATAATATCCGTCAATTTTACAATCATTCCATCGAAAGCATTGGTTGAGATTATTGAATAACCAATATGGGAAAATGTCACTTTCTCTCCTGATGGCACATCTAGTGTAAAACGACCGTCATTATCTGAAGCGGTTCCAAAATTCCCACTGGTGATATTCACACCAGAGAGAGGTTTGTTAGTTTCCGCATCAATAACGGTACCTGTGATTTGTGGATACA
>DTUJ01000100.1 GCA_012964235.1 Fidelibacterota bacterium | reverse complement strand
GTTTAGCCTGGAGTGATGATCTTCCGAAAATTCCAAAGCACATTCCAGGATTGATTCCTGACACGCATCCTATTATCATGATAAACGGTCATTACCAACCACAGTTGACCAAATTACCCGTGGGAGTTTCAGTAAAATCACATGAGGATTTTTTTCTGATTGACGGCGATGTTTACAGTTTGAATGGAAATAAGAATCCTTTTTTGGCGTTAAATACAGCTTTGATGAATTCAGGCATTGCACTTATAGTCGAACCGGATTCAATCATTGAAAATCCAATTCAAATCATTTATCTCACGACTGCTCTGTCTGATCAACTAATGAACCATCCACGGCTTGTGGTTCAAATTGGAAGAAATTCTCAAGCTGCACTTATTGAGCATTACATAGGTGAAACAAAAATTCCCTACTTTGTCAACCCGGTTACACAGGTTTCGATTGATGAGAATGCTTCATTAAACCACATTCGAATTCTGGAAGAAGATGTATCATGCTCCCACACTGCCACGACTCATTACATCCTCAAAAATGACGCACGGTTAGACGCAACGTCCTTTTCTTCGGGCGCAAAATTATTTCGTCACGACATAAAACTGGACTTTGCAGGTGATGGTGGTGAAGCTGTATTCAACGGTCTTTGCCTGACAGAAGATCAACAACACCATGACCAGCATGTGATTGTGGACCACCAACAAAATTTTTGCCAAAGCAGACAATTGTTTAAATATATATTAGCGGATAAATCCTCCGGAGTTTTCAACGGAAAAGTTATTGTCCGGAAAAACACAAAGCAGACGGATGCTGATCAATCTAACCGGAATTTATTGCTAAGCCCATCGGCATTGATGAATGCCAATCCGCAATTGGAAATTTTATCTGATGATGTAAAATGTTCCCATGGATCCTCCACCGGCGAATTGGATGATGATGCTTTATTTTATTTACAAACCAGGGGGATCGATTCTGAAACGGCAAAATCACTGTTAATTCAGGGTTTTTCAAATGAAATCATCGAAAAGGTAAAACCAATCTCTGTCCAGGATTATATCCACAACCAGTTCACTGATTGGCTCTCATGAAATCCATACAACAAACTATGGAGGAAATCAGCGCAGATTTCGAAATTTTACCTGATCCAAAAGATAAATTTGTCCAACTCCTGGATTTAGGAAAGCAAAGTTCCGGACTCCCTTCCGAATTAAAAATAGAACAAAATAAAATTTACGGATGTATGTCTCAGGCCTGGGTCGTTTGTACAAAACAATCGGACCTGACTTTTGTTTTTCAAACTGATTCAGATGCACTCATCGTAAAAGGATTACTCCGGCTTTTGGAATTGGTACTCAACAATCGTTTGCTGGGAGAGATTAAGATCATGGAAGCTGAATCTCTTTTGGATTCTTTGGGGCTGGGACATTCTATTACCAGCCAGAGAACTCATGGCTTTGCAAGCGCTTTGCATAAAATCAAGATGGAGATATTAAATTAATGTTAGGAAGTGAAGAAGTAAAAGTTACACGGGATGTAAATGCACATCTTGTACCCTCCGGTGAAAAAATTACAATTAAAAAAGGAGAATCGGTCCAAATCACTCAAGCTCTTGGTGGAAGTTACACGGTGATAATCCGTGGAAACATGGCGCAAATCAACAGTGAAAATGCCGATGCATTAGGGAAAGAAAAAACGACTCCAAAAAAAGCTGAGGCCATCCCGGGCGACTTTCATGAAGACTTGGTCTGGGACCAATTAAAGACCTGTTACGATCCTGAAATCCCGGTAAACATTGCAGAATTAGGGTTAATTTACGACTGCCGGCCTTATGAGTTGGAAGACGGACAATGGCGTGTAGAAATCAAAATGACCCTCACTGCTCCCGGATGTGGAATGGGTCCCAGCATTGCGGACGAAGTAAAAAGTAAAATTGAATCCATCCCCGGTGTAGCTGAAGCCAAAGTTGATCTGGTTTGGGAACCACCGTGGAATATGGAAATGATGTCTGAGGAGGCCCGGCTTCATTTAGGCATGATGTAACTCCATGCTGGACACAGACTCAATCCGGAAGGATTTTCCATTCCTTGAAGCGGGAAACGGTGAAATTCCCTTAGTCTATTTCGACAACGCTTCCACAACTCAAAAACCAATTCAAGTCCTGGACAAACTTGATCATTTCTACCGGAAATCCAACGCGAATGTGCACCGTGGAGTGTACCGTTTAAGCCAGCAGGCAACGGAATCTTATGAAAACGCACGGAAAAAAATTGCGGGTTTTATCAACGCAAAAGAAGATCGCTCCATCATTTTTACCCGGGGTACAACTGAAAGCATCAATCTTGTTGCCTATGCCTGGGCTCAACAGCAGTTAAAACCCGGAGATGAAATCCTTATTACCGAAATGGAACACCACTCCAACCTTGTCCCCTGGCAGATCTCAGCGAAACGAACCGGAGCAACCCTGAAATATATCCCGCTCAATGATGATCTTGAATTGGATATAACGAATCTGAAAAATTATTTCACTCCCAATACAAAATTATTTGCAGTAATCCATAAGTCAAATTCATTGGGAAAAATCAACCCTGTTCAGCAACTGATTGAATATGCGAAAACCGTGGGTGCAATTACTGTTGTGGATGGTGCCCAAAGTGTGCCTCATACAGCAGTTGATGTACAAAAATTAGATTGTGATTTTTTCGCATGTTCCGGGCATAAAATGCTGGGGCCTACCGGTGTTGGAATATTATACGGGAAACCGGAACTTCTCGAATCCATGGAACCATTCCAGAGCGGCGGTGAGATGATTGATACAGTCTCAATGGCAGAATCAACCTGGAACGACATCCCCTGGAAATTTGAAGCAGGAACTCCCA
>DTUJ01000099.1:3653-13582 GCA_012964235.1 Fidelibacterota bacterium | reverse complement strand
AAGATACTTACCCGGGTCGCCTTTCATAGTACCCAGCAATCCTTGTATTTGGAAGCTTCCCGATTGATTCATCAAAAAAAACACCCCATAATTGTTAGGGAAAAACTGAACTCATTCATTCCGCCAAAAGAATGGAAACGAGAGGAATAAATTAAATGGCTATAACTGCAGCCGAAAAAAAGAAATATATTGCAAAAGGGACTCTAATGGTTGATGAAGGCCTTCCACTCTGGTTTGGTACGTTTGCTGATATGATGACACTTCTCTTTGCTTTTTTTGTGCTCTTGGCTGCAATATCAACGATTGATCCTGTTAAATTAGAGAATATGGCCGATGGAATGGGAAAATCTGTGGGTAAAAAGGAGGAGCTTGATAATCAGTCCATGTCTCTCGGTGATATCCACAAGGAGACGGCAAAAATGGTTGAAGAGATGAAAGAAGATCCTAAGACGGGAGAAAAGCCGGTAGAGGTTACCACAGGCCCAAAGGGCGTTACTGTTGGGATTTCCTCTGATATCAGTTTTCGTTCAGGGTCGGCAGTAACCAAGCCGGAATTTTTGGATATATTAAAAAAAATAATACCTACAGTTAAGGGGTCCTATTTTAAGATTGCTGTGGAGGGTCATACCGATAGCGATCAGTTGCCAGAAGCCTTGCGGTCACAATATCCAAGTAACTGGGAGCTATCAAGCGCCAGGGCTGCTGCTGTTGTCCGTCAAATGATAGTTTTAGATATAGATCCCACCCGATTAGAGGCTGTTGGCTATGGGGAGTTTGTTCCAAGAGATAAAAAAAACACGGAATTAATTACAGCAGATTTAATAAAAAAATACAATTCTAGTCCTCAGCAAAAGGCCCGGAATCGGCGCGTTGAAATCACATTTTTGGCGCCCCGCGGCGGTCCGGTGGGAAGATCGGAAATCGTCTCCGGTGGTACAGGAGAGAAACAATAAAATTTTTATATGAATAAGGGAGTTGTTATGATGAAGCAATGGCCAAAATTACCTGTAATTATTTTTCTGGGTTTGTTTTTAACAGAGGGAACAGGCCAAGAGTTCGGGTTCCTTGCCCAAAAATTAATGGTAGAAAATAATCTTCGTGAGCGAATTACAAGTGCTCTTTCAAAAGTAATCGACGAATCACGTTATGTGGTGGATGTAAGTGTTGATTTGGAAATAAGTGATGCTGTAGAAGAACAGGTAACTTTTTTTACAGGAGAGAAAAAAACCAGCCCCTCCGTGCAAAAGAATAGTTTTCGTGAAATACAGCCAAGGCTTGATGATCCTAAAGCCTCTAAGGATGTAAAAAGCATGGTTGGACTACCAATACCCGGGTTTGAATTTGAGGTGGAACAGAAACCAGAAATAATGGACAAGCCGACAATCTTTAAACCTACTGAAGGAACCACGTTCCATCAGGATAAAAAAGAACCAGGTCCGAAGATTTTATCGAAAACTTCTTCTTATAAACGTCCATCAAGAGCGCAAATTATTAAACAGGAAATCAGTATTATTTTACAGGAAGGATCGTCGCCAGAAATGATTGAAAATATCCGCCAACTTGTGATGATGGCCTCCAGGTTCAACAGGTCGCGAGGTGATGTGTTGAGCATTATGACTGCTAGTTTTAAGGAAAGGCGGGATGAGAAGTCGGCAGAACAGATTCTTTTAAAGGCTATTGCAGAAAAGATTGAGTCGCTGGAAGTTGAAAGGTCACAAAGGGGTGTAGCTCAGGGTGAATATGGACAGGAAGAAATAGAAAAATATAAAAGTCAAGTACAAGAACTTCTGATGTTTGCTGATAGTGTGAAAGCGGCTGCTAAGGATCGGGCGTATAGACAAGAAATAGAAAAAGTTACTGCTCCTTATCAAGATCAAATTCAAAAATTACAACAGGAAACAAACGATTTAAAAGCGATGCTGGGGCAACCCGACACAGAAAGGGAGGAAATCTTGACGGAGGTGGAACAGAGGGAAAAGCAGATAGCAGAAGTTGATGCCCGTATTGAAGAGATATCAAGCTTATTAGAACGTACTCAAGAAGATTTAGGGCAAGCAGAAAACGGGGGGATGTCTACGACAGCTCTTTTGGTTTCTATTTTTGGTGCATTGCTATTGATTGTCCTTATTGCTCTGATTATTACCCTTCTGGGAAGATCAAGACAACAATATCCACCACCACCATGGATGTATCCACCTAGGCGCCCGAAAAGAAGGACCAGGAAAAAAGCAGAGAAAAACACCTCAGCAGAAACTCCAGCAGCCCCCCAACAAAGTCTCCCGCATTCGGCAGCACCAAGCCAAACGGACATGAAAAACATTGAGATTGATGAAGACCCGGGTGTTTTGCGAAGTGAAATTAATGATATAAAAAAATCGATTGTTTCAATGAGCGTTGGTCAACCTGCAACTGCTACGAAAATTGTAAAGGAATGGATGGAAGTTGAGGCTCCACCCCCACCAGAAGAGGAAGCTCCACCACCACCCGAAGAAGAATCCACAGAAAAAAAATCTAAGAAGAAGAAAAAGTAGAGGGTCGCGATGATTACAGATTACCACAGATTATCAGGACTACAAAAAGTAGCAATTCTCTTTTCGATTCTTGGGGAAAGCCTTGCGATTACTTTAATCGAAAATTTGTCGAAAACGGATAAAAGAAAAATCAGGGCCATGATGCGAGAAATGGAAAATGCTTCTTTTTCTGTTAAAAAACGAGTGACGGAAGAATTTTATTTTAGTTTTGTTAGCGAGGAATTTCAAAAGGAAGAAGATGACACGGCGGGCAAACCCTTTGAGTTCTTAGATAGCCTTACGGATGAACAGCTTGTAGCTCTGATTTCTCCAGAGGAACCCCGCGTTATAGCCATTGTATTGGCCCAAGTATCTATGGAAAGACGTACCTTAATTCTGAACCGGATGAAGCCTGAAGAAAAAGGCCGCACATTAATTGAACTGGGGAATCTGTCTGATATTCCGTTGGAAGCGGTTGTGAACGTAGCGACTGAATTAAAAGAAAAGTCCAGCTTTTTACCTCGCACTCTTGATTTTTCCAGAGGAGGCGGAAAAGACATTGCAGACATTCTCAGTACAATGGGTCAGGATGAAGAGGACAAGTTTTTATCAGCGATCAGTTTGGAAAACCCAGAACTTGCGAAGGAAGTAAAAAAATATCATTTAACATTTGAGAACATCTTTGAATTTTTTCCTGATAACCTTATTCGTGATATAATGAACTCGGTGGATTTGGACGATATTGCTACTGCTCTGAAGGGAATGTCCGAAGAAGATGTTAATAGGGTGATTAATAATCTGCCAAAGAAAAAACAAGCTATGTATGAGCCGAAAGAGGGGGCCCTTTCAAAGAGAGAGGTAGAAAGAGCAAGAAAGAAAATTGTTGAGCAGGCCCGCATAATGGAAAAAGACGGTGTATTTTCTCTACAGGACCTGACTGGTTCTGGCGAAATGATTGAGTAAAGAAAAATTCTTTAATAAAACAATAGTGTGCGCCTTTGGTTCTAGAACAGCGAAGGCGTTTTCTTATAAATAATATTCTATATAAAAAAGACAGGTTTGTCTAATTTTATTTTTTCTGTTTTAGGAGTTTATTATTGCAGAATGTGCTGCTGCTAAACGTGCTACAGGCACCCGGTAGGGTGAACAGCTCACATAATCCAGCCCCACACGGTGACAGAAGTCAATGCTTGTCGGATCTCCGCCGTGCTCTCCGCAGATTCCAATCTTCAGGTTTTCTCTGATACTGCGTCCTTTATCAACGCCCATTTTCACCAATTGACCAACACCGGACTGATCCAAGCTCTGGAACGGATCATTAGCGAGCACCTTCTGTTCTAGGTAGTCCGGCAAGAACCCGCCAATATCATCACGGCTGAAGCCATAAGTGGTTTGGGTTAAGTCGTTCGTACCAAAACTAAAGAATTCAGCTTTTTGAGCTATTTCATCAGCAGTGAGAGCAGCGCGTGGCAATTCAATCATCGTGCCCACAAGGTAATTAAATTTGATACTATTTTCTTCCATGACTACATCCGCAATCTTTCTGACAATAGCTTCCTGATTTTCAAATTCGGTATAGGTTCCGACAAGCGGAATCATAACTTCCGGAAATACGTTAACATCGTTTTTTGTCAGCTCAGCCGTAGCTTCAAAGATTGCCCGGGATTGCATTTCCGTGATTTCAGGATATGAAACACCCAAGCGGCAACCGCGATGCCCCAACATAGGGTTAAACTCATGTAAATTACTGATACGCCTACGAATTGCATCTGCTGAAATATTAAGCTCATCAGCAAGTTCGTTGATCTGTTCATCACTTTGAGGCATAAACTCATGCAGTGGTGGATCAAGAAGACGAATTGTGACTGGCAAATCGTGCATTGCTTCCAAAATACCTAGAAAATCATCACGCTGATACGGAAGAAGTTTCATAACAGCAGCCCGTCTGGCTTCTTCGCTTCCCGCAAGGATCATTTTTCGTACTGCCAAAATTCTTTTTGGATCAAAGAACATATGTTCAGTCCGGCAAAGACCTATTCCCTGAGCACCAAAGCTTCGAGCTAATACAGAATCTTCGGGCCGCTCTGCATTAGTTCGAACTTTTAAGGTACGGATCTCATCAGCCCATGTCATTAATTCTGCATATTCTTTATTAGCTCCCGGGTCCGCGTTTAAAAGACCAAGCTTACCTCTGTAAACTTTTCCAGCTGTGCCATTTAAAGTAAGTAAGTCCCCCTCCTTTAATACCACGCCATTAACAGTAAGGGTTTTTTCATCGGTGTTAATTTGTAAAGAACTACACCCCACAATACAGCACTTACCCCAACCACGGGCAACCAAGGCGGCGTGACTTGTCATGCCTCCCCTGGAAGTAAGAATGGCAGCAGCAGCATGCATCCCGTGAACATCTTCAGGTGAGGTTTCGTCACGAACCAAGACAACCACCCTGTCTTCTTTTTTCCAAGCTTCTGCATCATCAGCTGTGAAGACAATTTGTCCTGTAGCGCCGCCCGGACCGGCCGGCAAACCCTTTGCTAAAAGTTCACCCTTAGTTTCTTCTTCTGGATCCACCATAGGATGAAGTAGTTCGTCAATTTGATCAGGAGAGACACGCAAAACAGCTGTTTTTTTATCAATGAGCTTTTCGTGAAACATGTCTACAGCCATTTTAATGGCAGCAGGACCATTTCGTTTTCCAGTACGTGTTTGTAGCATCCACAAACGCCCTTCTTCAATCGTGAACTCAATATCTTGCATGTCAGTATAATGTTTTTCAAGTTTAATTCGGATCGCATCTAAATCGTTGTAAACCTGAGGAAAAAAGGACTCCAAAGACAATGCACCTTGATTCTCGTCGGTTTTTGTAGATTCGTTCAGGGGGTTTGGTGTGCGTAGCCCAGCAACAACATCTTCACCTTGGGCATTCTGTAGCCACTCACCATAAAAGGCGTTTTCTCCCGTGGCTGGATTCCGGGTAAACGCTACACCAGTGGCTGACCCCTTACCTGTATTCCCAAAAACCATTGCCTGAACATTTACGGCGGTTCCCCATTCTTCGGGGATGTTTTCTATCTTGCGGTAGCTGATAGCCCGTTTACCGTTCCAGCTTTTAAACACAGCTGTTACACCGCCCCAAAGTTGTGCACAGGCATCATCCGGGAATTCTTCACCAAGCTGTTCTTTTATTTGTTTTTTAAATTTATCAGAGACGAAAATCCAATCATCTCCGGAAAGATCAGTGTCTTCTGTATAACCTTTTTCTTCTTTATGCTCAAGCAAAATTGTTTCGAGCTGATGGCGGATACCTTTTCCACCCTTAGGCTCAACGCTAGCAGCTTTTTCCATAACAACATCTGCGTACATTGTAATCAATCGGCGATAAGCATCATAAACGAAGCGCTTGTTTCCGGTTTTTGCAATGAGCCCGGGGATTGTTTTAGATGTAAGTCCAATATTGAGAACAGTCTCCATCATTCCAGGCATGGATTGGCGCGCTCCGGAACGCACAGAGAAAAGCAAAGGATTGTCGCCACTGCCAAACCCTTTTTCCATGATAGCCTCTGTTTGTCTCAACGCATCATTCACCTGAGTATCCAAGTCACTAGGATAATTTAAATTATTGTCGTAATAATAATTACAAACGTCAGTAGTTATTGTAAATCCCGGGGGTACAGGAATTCCAAGTTTGGTCATTTCCGCCAGGTTAGCACCTTTGCCTCCCAACAGATTTTTCATTTCTGCACTACCCTCAGCATGATTGTTTCCAAACAAGTATATATGTTTTGTCATAGAATTCCCTTTTTGATATACTAAAAATAAGGTGCTTAAATTTCAAAGAATAGCCATTTAAGGAATAAAGTCATTTTAAGTGGATGAAAAATCTATATTTTTTAAGTTAAAAAACAAATTTAGAAATATGAATTTGTATTTTTCTTTGTTTATACTAAATGTAGGAATATGAAGAAACACGTTTGGTTTAAAAAACAAACACTTGTTTTTATCAGCATTATTATTGTGAGCTGTGGTCAGGTAAAGGATGAGACAGTCCTAACAATAGCGATTTCATCTGACATTCGCGGCTTTGATCCGGCAATGGCTGTGGACATCAGAACCGGGGGAGTTATTTCTTTGGTGTACGACCACCTTGTTCGGTTTGGGTCCGGGACAGAACTCTTATCAAGCATAGCAAAGGATTGGTCTATAAGTGAAGATGGTCGTACATATACTTTCTCAATGAATCCATCCGCCCGCTTTCATGATGAAACGTACATTTTGGCACAAGATGTTATTTTTTCGATAAAGAGGGTACTTGATCCAACGAATCATTCACCCCAAACATGGCTTTTTGATAAAATAGTTGGTGCAAAAGAATTTATGGAAGGGAAAACCAAAGAAATAAAGGGACTTGAAGCCAGAAACGATTATACCCTACGCATAGAGATTATTAAACCCTTTGCACCATTTATTCAATATCTTGCCATGCCTTCTGCAGCTATTGTTAATTCATCCAAGAGTGACAAGATAAGAAATGTTCCTGCAGGAAGCGGCCCATGGAAGCTAGATTACTGGGAGAAAGACGGAGAATTGGTCTTCAGCCGAAACGATGATTACTGGGGAGAACCCCCTATAATGAGTGGACTGAAAATTCGCATCTTATCTGAAACATTAACACAAAGCGCAGAATTTGAAGTGGGGAACCTGGATATATTTAATATTCCGGCTTTAGAATTATTACAATGGACACAAAAAAAAGAGTGGAGGGACAATATATTTTCTATTGATGAACTGAATATTTGGTATATAGCAATGAACTGTTCTCGCAAACCATTTGACGATGTTCGTGTTAGAAAAGCGATGAACATTTCGTTGGACAGGGAAAAGATTTTGAGGCTTCTTTTGGCTAACACAGGAATACAGGCCTCCGGACCAGTTCCTCCTTTATTGCTTAGAAATTCTCCGCCCAATCCGTATCCATATGATCCTGCCTTGGCAATAGAACTGCTGAAGAGCGCCGGCCATGGGAATGGATTTCAAACAAAACTTTGGGCAGCAGGCGGGTCAGAAATATTTCATGTGTTGGAAGCATTTCAATCATACTGGGGAGCAATAGGCATAGAAGTTGAAATAATGCGAAGTGATTGGAATGTATTTAAGACAGCTGTACGGGCAGGCAGGCCAGATCTTTACTATTTGGATTGGTTTGCTGACTATCCTGATGGGGAGAATTTCCTTTTTCCATTGTTTCATAGCTCTGAATCAATGACAAAAAGAAATCGGTATAAAAATTCGGAAGTTGATAAGTTAATTGAGACGATTCAATTGTTACCAATTGGTAATCAGAGAGACAGCCTGATTGAGAAAACAAACCGGGTAATTTTTAATGAAGCTCCGTGGGTGTTTTTATGGCATAGCCAAACAAATATGGTTACACAATCGACAATAACTGGATATGTTCCGAAAACTATTTTTAATTCAGAGCGCTACACCAACATTGTTCGAAAATAGATGGTTCATTTTATAGTTCGTAGAATTTTACAGACAATTCCTGTTTTATTCGGTGTAATTGTCATTACGTTTATCCTCATGTATCTGGTCCCGGGAGACCCTGTGGTTTCTATGGTGGGCGAACGATATGATGAAGAAACAATCCATAAGCTTCGGAAAGAACTTCATCTTGATGATTCGCTTCCCATGCAGTTTGTCCACTATGTTAGTAATGTTCTGAGGGGTGATTTTGGTAAATCTTTTGTTACTGGAGGACCGGTATCAGAGGAATTGCTGATAAAACTCCCCAACACACTGATATTAGCTGTTGCGTCAATGATTATTGCAATCATAACTGGTCTTACAATGGGAATTGTTTCCTCATTAAGACCTCAGTCTATTCTTGATAAGATTACAATGTTATTTGCTCTGGCGGGCATATCCGTTCCAGTTTTCTGGGTAGGGCTTATGCTTGTTTTGTTTATAGGGGTGTTCCTCCAGTGGCTTCCTCCCACGGGTTTCGGAGGTATTGAGTATATTATTCTACCAGCCATCACCTTGGGACTTCGATCAGCAGCCTATCTTGCCAGGCTAACCCGGGCAACGATGCTGGATGTTTTGAATCAAGATTATATTCGCACTGCAAGGATGAAAATGTTACCAGAGTGGAAAGTGATTCTTAAGCATGGTTTTCCGAACATTTTAATCCCCATAATCACAGTCATTGGGACAGACTTTGGAAGTTATTTGTCCGGGGCAGTTTTAACAGAATCTATTTTTGGGTGGCCGGGCATAGGCAGATATGCACTGGAAGCGATCTTAAAACGGGATTTCCCTGTAATTCAGGGTACAGTTCTTTTTATGGCACTTATGTTTATCCTTGCGAATCTCATTGTGGATATTTTTTATGGTATTGTTGATCCTAGAATACGAATAGAAGGAAAAAATGGTTGATTTACACATACGCAGGCGTACAGTGTTTTCCAAATTGATTAGAGATAAAAGTTCTCTTTTGGGAATTACAATAATAGCAATAATCGTTGTTGCCGGGGTTTTTGCTCCTGTAATTGCTCCTATGAGTCCATACACACAAGTGCTTGAATTTAGAAATCAAAAACCGGGCTTTACAGGAGAGATTATTTTGTTTAGGCTAACACCTGAGTTGCCGGTTCAGACAGTTGCTGTTACATCAATTAGCAAGAAAGGAGAAACGATACAATACCAAGATCAGCTGAACAGGGTTTTTAAGATAGAAAAAAATAAGCTTGAAGGAGTAAAGGAGAAAGACTGGCATAAAAAATATCGATATTGGCTAGGAACAGATAACTTTGGTAGGGATGTGCTTTCGCGGTTGCTTTATGGTGCCCGAATTTCGTTGTTGGTCGGTATAAGCGCGAGCACGTTATCGTTATTGATTGGAATCATTCTTGGTGCAGTTTCCGGATATTATGGTGGTGTTTTAGAAACAATCATAATGCGCTTTACAGATATTATGTTTGGATTTCCAACACTTCTGTTTTTGATAGGCATAACGGCTGCGTTTGAGCCAACATTAACGGTTGTGTTTTTTGCCATTGGATTTGTTTCCTGGCCGGGGATGGCTCGGCTCATGAGGGGGCAAGTTGCCAGCATTAAAGAACGTGAATTTATAAAAGTTTGTGAGGTGCTTGGTTTAAGCAAGCCAAGAATATTATTAAAGCACATACTCCCAAACTGTTTTGCCCCAATGATTGTAACCTATACGCTGGGTATTGCCGGCGCAATAATGGTAGAAGCGAGTCTTTCTTTTCTTGGCCTGGGAGCCCAGCCCCCAACACCGAGCTGGGGAATCATGATCAACGCGGGAAAAGATTTTATTCGTACAGCTCCATGGTTATCAATAATACCGGGGATTGCAATTGCCAGCACGGTTATAGGGTTCAATCTGATGGGAGA
>DTUJ01000099.1:0-3553 GCA_012964235.1 Fidelibacterota bacterium | reverse complement strand
TAATACCGGGGATTGCAATTGCCAGCACGGTTATAGGGTTCAATCTGATGGGAGATAGTTTACGCGATGTCCTTGACCCATCAATGAAAAAATAATACATTTACATGTTTATTTTCTTTTAGTAAAATTCGGGTCTTATGAACTTGACAGAACGTATAGAAACTTTCATTTTATCTAATATCGCTCATCCTGAAAAGCGAAAAATCGGAGTAGAGGTAGAATGCATGTTTTATAATAAAAAAATGAAGCGCTTACCGGTTGATTTGTGTGAAGAGTTTTCAGCATCAGCGTTCATGGAAATAATGAAAAAATATCAGGAAAATGACCCTATAAAAGCCAGCTATTCGCTGGAGCCTGGGGGCCAGCTGGAGTGGGCATCCCCACCGTTTATCAGTCTTCATGAAATTTATCACCACCTTCAAATTTATTTTAAACGGGTTAGAAAAGTGTTGAATAAACAGAATTTGATGCATATTGATTATGCACTTGAACCAATTTATTCGCCGGAAGATATAAGCTTGATTGATATGGAAAAGTATAATCTTATGCATAATAGATTTGTTACATCAGGTAGATACGGCCCATGGATGATGCGGAACACAACCAGCATTCAGATAAACATTGATGTGTGTTCACAAGAAGATGCAGAAATAATGGCATTTATTGCAGACTGTCTTGAACCCATTTGTGCGGTTTTGTTTGCAAACAGTCCCTTTATGAATTCAAGACCTACCGGAACAGAAAATCTGAGATATAGGATTTGGAATGATACTGATCCTGTTCGATGTAAAAATCTATTGGATCATGGTATAGTCTCACATAACAATCTTGTTAAAAAATACAGTGAATATCTCCAAGATGTCCCTGCGATTTTTGTTTTAAATCAAGAGGGGGAGTTTAAAGGGTTTGATGGAACTCTTGGAGAATGGCTGTCGAATCAAGAAAAATCCAGTGTTTTACAGGATAGAGATATTCAAGTGGCCCTTCATCAGATTTTTACCCACGTTAGATTTAAGCATGTTCTGGAGGTTCGTGGTGCAGACGGGCCCCCACGTGGATTTGAATTAGCCCCGGCTGCTTTTTGGACTGGATTGCTCGCCTCAGAAAACACAAAATATGAAGTATTGGAAATCGTGAAAACCTGGACAACAGCAGAACGTAAACACCTAAATAAAGCAGTTTCTACGATCAACCTTGATCAAGAAGGTCCTGCCGGGAAAACAATTAAACAATGGATTAAAACTTTTTCTTCTTTGTCAGTAAAGGGACTGAAAGAGAGGGCTGATTTTTTTGGGATTGAAAGCGAGAGTAAATTTATTGAGCCGTTTGTCAATGATGTGTTATTAAAAGGCCCCAAATCGATACAGTCGCAAACCGCATATAAAGCAAGTGGGCTCTCAATTGTTGATTTTTTACAACAGGAACATCAGCTTAAACCCCCTAATTAGCTCCCCCTTTTCTTAGTATTGTGTTTAAACCAATAATTGGTATTAATCCTTATTATTTTGAATACGATGAGTCATTCTGGAACGGGACAAAAGAGAAATATTTCAGATCTGTCTGGCTTGCAGGAGGACTTCCGGTCACACTCCACCATTTTTCAAGCGGAGGAACGGTTGAGGATATTATTGAAAGAATTGATGGGCTTCTGTTGGTTGGTGGGCCTGATATCCCAAATACTATTTATGGGGGGAAACATTCAGAGCTACTCGATGAAGATGTGATGCACCTCAATAGAGAAAAATTTGACCGCATTATTTTTTTAGCAGCAGAGAGCTTTCGTAAACCTGTTTTGGGTATTTGTGTGGGGTTTCAGCATATTAATGTCATTTATGGAGGAACATTGTTTGAAGATATTCCGACCCAAATGAAGGGTGCTATTGACCATGGGGATCCCAATGGAGCAATCACGAATCATATAGTTAGGTTGGATAAAAACAGCCTTACTGCAAAGGTGATGGGAACGTCGAAACCAACAGTTAATAGCGCACATCATCAGGGAATTAATAAACTGGGTGATGGTCTGAGGATTGTTGGTCGTTCTCCAGACGGATTACCCGAAGTTATTGAAGATGTCAAGGATTCGGGAAAATTTATTGCTGTTCAGTGGCACCCTGAGATACTACAGAAAAACAAGGAACAGAAAAATCTTTTTGGGTGGCTTGTTGAAGAAGCTAAAAAAAGGAGGATTGGTTAATAGACAATTCCAACTCCACCCCTGCGTGGATCACCCTCCGCAGCCGTTTTTGTAACTGCATTTACCCCACCAAAAAACAGATTTAGTTCACCCCATCGCTTTATCTGAATGGTTTTATCTTTGATTGCTTTTTTATCTATTTTTATTCCAACCTCATAATGGAGGACATTATCTTCGAGGTGAACCCGGGGAGCTCTAATAGCTGATTCTAAGTCCATATTATGTGAAAGAGCATTTAGAATTACTTGGGAAATAGCTGATCCTATGCGGTTACTGCCACCACTACCAAGAACAAGTTCAGGTCCGGATTCTCCGACAACAATTGTGGGAGATATTAGTGTTGGAAGTCTTTGTTGCTTTGTCCATAAATGAAACCCGGAAGGATTAAGAACTTCTTCACCTAGCATATTGTTCATCATAAATCCCATTTCAGGAATAAAATAACCACATCCCTCGCCATTTGTTGTAGTAACACTGGCAGCATTTCCTATTTTGTCTATTATGCTAAAATGTGTGGTGGATCCAAATGATGGTGTGTTTGTTTTGTCTGGAAACCAATGTTCTTGGTTAATAAATAGTTTTGAATAAGCTGAAATTATCTTTGGTTCTAGCAGTTTGGTTATTTGGGTTTCATCTTCAGGATTGATATATATATCTTTTTTTGCTTTTGATGTAATTTTCATTGCGTGAGCAAGAGCGGTCGGACCATATACATTTTCAAGAGCTGTCTTCTCTAATAACTGAAGTAAGAAAGCGATAGTGGTCCCACCAACAGATGGAGCTGGATTTGTATACATCATATATTTATTAATTGTAGATTTTAATGGTTTGCGCTCAAAAACCTGGTAGGCTTTTAGAGCTTTTCTTGTAATAAGTCCACCATCTCCAAGGGCATTAATAATATAGTTTGCCCCACTTCCCCTATAAAAGAAATCCTCACCCTCTTGGGAGAGTTGGTCTAGAAAGTTCCCAAAGCCTGGAAGTAAAATTCTGTCACCATTCTTGAGCAGAATTCCTTTGGGCTTGAAAATAGTTTTTCCATAGTTATTATATGTTAGAATGGGCTCAAGAATTTTGACAAGATAACTGTGTGATTTATTGAGAACAATGCCGTTTTTTGCCGTGATAATAGCAGGTTCAAGAACAACATTTAAAGGAAGAAGTCCCAGTCGCTTATGTACATGAAGAAGGCCTGCAATATTACCTGGCACAGCTACAGACCCCTTTCCAATATTAAAATTTTGTTGGCTGGTACCAAAATCTACAGTAATGGGAAAAAAGTCTAACTTTTTAATTCCAATTGGTAGTGTGTCAACAAAGAAATCAAAAAGAATTGGTTCGGAATTATAGGGGAAT
>DTUJ01000098.1 GCA_012964235.1 Fidelibacterota bacterium | reverse complement strand
CCTGTAAGCGCTGGAATATATCTTTACCAGATTAGAACAGCTGATTTTGTGCAGACCAGGAAGATGGTTCTGCTGAAGTAAGGAAGATCAATAGTGTTGAATTGAGGTAAGGCTGGTCTTTATTTAGCCTTTTTGAGGTCCATAAGTTTTTTATATATTCCCCTGCGCTGGAGTTCATCTTTTACCGTATCCGGCGATACACCAAGATGACGTGCCATTTCGGTGAGGTTAGTCTTCGTGTTTTTGAAGCGGCATATTTCACTGAGTTTTTCAAGTTCATAATCAGTTAATTTTCCCAGTTTATACCGAATCCGGCGGGTAAGTTTTTCAAGCAGATTATTTCTTTGTTTAATTTGTCGTTTGAGTGACTTTATTTCTTCTTCCAGCCGGTAGATATGCTGGTCTTTAAATGACTCCCAGGGTTTATCAGTTTCCATAAGATTTTCCAGGGATAATTGCTTATCTTTATGATTTTGTTGGATGCTTGTACCTGAGGAAAGAAGTTGAAGGATCTTGTCATCATCTAATGTATGTGATGTAAATATTTCATGCTCATATTTTTCCTGTTTCCATTGCTGGTAAATTGACAGACCCCTGTACGGTGTCCATCTCACCATCTCTTTTGGCAATGATCCTCCTGCGCTGAACTGCAGATCAATCAGTATTTCAAGAGATTCATCAATATTCCAGATTTGGTCCAGTGTTTTTGGAATTTGCTTCTGGCTCAGCTTATATGATTGAAATTTCTTGATAAGAGTATCCCGTTGTTGAAGACGAAGTATGAATAAACCTGAACGGAAATGTCCATCCTTTTCGGCGCGTTTTCTTTCTTTGATAGATAAATCAGCCATGGGTTGTCGTCAGTTTATTTGAAAGAAAGCTGGAATGTTGATAGTCATTATGCTGCCTGGTTGTTATTTGATTCCGGATTCATTAGTGCTATTTCTTTTTTAAATAATGTTGAGTTAGGGATCAGTATTTTTCTGTCCTCATCCTGGATGGTTGTACAGAGAAGATCAATATCAACTACAGTACCTTCAAATTCGCCACTGCAATGAAATCATCTAAGCTGAAGGGATGGTGTATAAGTATCATTGCCCCGGAAATGAGATTGGAGACAATATCTTTCAGCGCAAAGCCGAGGGCAAACCCGGTGAGCCCCAGGCCCGCAACCAGGGCAGAAACGTCAACTCCAAGGGTGCCCAGGGCTGTTATGGATCCAAGCAGAACCATGACGATCTTTACGACCCTTGCTATTAAATGTAAAAAATCCTTATTCAAATTTTTCCGCTGGGCCATTTTTGTAACAAAGGTCTGCAAAATGATTCCTCCAAACCAAAATATGAGGAGGAGGATAATGGCAAAAATCCATTTCTGGCCGAATTGAGTCGTCAAATCTAAAATTTTAGCGAACAATTGATTTCCGTTCATAAGTGTAACTTACGATAATATTTTATGATAAACTTCAATTTTTAAACCTGAATTTCAATGTAATTTTACTGCATGTCTACGAAATATATTCGGAATTTCTGCATTATCGCTCACATCGACCATGGGAAGTCAACCCTGGCTGACCGTCTGCTTGAAGAGACACACACCCTGTCAAAAAAGGAGATGAAAGCACAGGTATTGGATAGTATGGACCTGGAGAGGGAACGGGGTATCACCATTAAAAGTCATCCAATCCAGATGAAGTACCCCCACTCCGATCAACAGGTATATACATTCAACCTGATTGACACCCCCGGACACGTAGACTTTTCCTACGAAGTTTCCCGCTCACTGGCTGCCTGCGAAGGTGCACTTCTGTTGGTTGATGCAGCTCAGGGTGTTGAAGCCCAGACCGTCAGCAATACCTATCTTGCCGTTGAAAATAACCTGTTGTTAATTCCGGTGATCAATAAAGTGGATCTTGATAGTGCCAGGATTGAGGATGTGAGAGATCAACTTATTGATTTGGTGGGGTGCGACCCGGATGATATTATTGAGATCAGTGCAAAAACAGGAGAGGGGGTAGATAAGATATTCCAGGCAGTTGTGGACCGTATTCCACCGCCAAAAGATAAAGCAAAAGATCCTGCCAGGGCTTTGATTTTTGATTCTATGTATGATAATTACCGCGGTGTGATTCCTTATATACGTGTATTTGATGGTGTGATAAAAACGGGAATGACTGCAGAATTTTTCTCTCACCAAAACAGCTATGAGATCACAGAAGTCGGACACTTTGTACTGAAGCATGTGCCAACAATGGAATTGCGTTCCGGGGATGTGGGGTATGTCATCGCGAATATCCGGGATATGGATCATATAAAACCCGGGGATACGATGACAGTCAAACAGAACAAAGCGTCTGAAAGGTTAAAGGGATACAAAAAGATAAAACCGATGGTATTTTCAGGACTGTATCCGGCCGATTCCGATGATTACGACCAGTTGCGGTCTGCCCTTGATAAACTGAAATTAAATGATGCTTCTTTGCTTTACACGCCTGAAACAAGTGATTCTCTTGGTTTCGGCTTCCGGTGTGGATTCCTTGGCCTGCTCCACATGGAAATAATCCAGGAACGTCTTGAAAGGGAATTCAATTTATCTTTAGTAACAACAACGCCGAATGTTCAATATCAGGTTGAATTGAAAGATGGAGTTTTGGTCGAAGTGGACACACCTGCAAAAATGCCTGAAGGTGGAAAGATAATTGATATCCTGGAACCATTCGTCGCTGGGGAAATCATTACTCCAAAGGAATACATTGGGGGGATCATGACTCTATGCCAGAAGAAACGCGGGATTTATAAAACAACGCATTATCTTTCTGCTGAGAAGGCCCAGCTGCATTATGAATTTCCCTTGAGTGAGATTATTTTTGATTTTTATGATA
>DTUJ01000097.1 GCA_012964235.1 Fidelibacterota bacterium | reverse complement strand
AATCAATGGAGCGAATAAATTTACCTTGAAGAGCAGGCGATAAAAAGGCAACAACGGTCTCTACCTCCGGAAGTTCAGGCATGGAATAAACTACATTTCAAAAATAAGGGCTCATAAATAAAACTGGTCACTTCAAAACCGTCAATTTTTGGATATCTCTGCCAATGGATCTTTGAAGAACAACAAAATATTCCCCAGGTCGACATGGCAGCATAAGGCCAGCGGTTTCCAGCCCGCCGATCTGGAGGAATTTCCTTCTTGTAATTATTTTATTTTGAGCCATTTTATTTGATTAAAACGTCTCCTAATCAAAGTATGCCCAAAGGGCAATTTAACTTCTTTCCTTAAATGACCATGTGAATTCACAGGCTGATACAATTTCCCCATTTTCATTTTTTCCAACAGTTGCTACGGTAGCTGTCTGAGGCTCTTTGGTTTCAATTGCTTTATCTACTGCCCGGAAAAGTTTTTCTCCATCGAAACAGGTAAAGGTTATGGTATCGGTTGCTTTTTTCTGAAAGTCTGCTTTCATTGAAACAATTATAACTGCAACACTTGGGGCTCTTCCTTTCGTAGCAAGAAGTGCTAAAACACCGGTGCTTAATTCTGCTGCCATATTTAAAACTGCAAAATACATTGACTGAAATGGATTCTTATTGAGATATTTATACTGTACACTTGTGGAACATTGGTTTTCATCTAAATCCAGTACTTTTAATCCGGAAATAAAGGCTAAAGGAAGCTTGGCGATTGTGAACAGCTTGAATAAAAATCTACTCTTTACCCGTTTGACAAATTTATTTTGTTCTTTATTCATATAATTATTCCACAACCAATGGGATCACACCGCCGGCAATAGCTGCCGATATTTTTGGAAAACCTACCACTCTATTCAAAACATAATAACAGGATGAAAAAATATTTCCCGCAGCTCTTCTTTTTCAGCATGAAACTCCTTTGCCTGCCAATCATATTTCCTACGATTTTCATAGCCGAACCCGATTTTCAACCCAACAAATTTCCCCTTGAAAGGAATGATTTTCCCGTAAGAAACTAAAATCCTTGAGAAACCACTATCAAACTCTGATACTGGAATTTGAAGATCAACCATCGATAGACTGTTTTTTGTTAATCCCCAATTGGTGTCACTTCTATCTGCTCTTAGGCGTGAAAATACGAAAGATATAGTGTTAGAAATATCTGGAAGACCATAATTTCTATAGCCTGCCTTAATGTCCCATTCCTGTCTCTTTGATCCCCTTTCGCCCCCCCCCTTCAGTTTCCATTCCAAACGAAACCAATTTGATGGAACAAAACAGTTGTCAAAAAGCTGGTATAACCCTCCTGTGATCACTAATCCGCTTGCTCCAGAAGCTGCCCGGACAACCTCTTCCTTCTCTGTTACCTCCAAAAAATCAACAAGCTGCCCTATAAACAGGCTCATCGACCACGGTTCCTGAACGCCGGCTCCCAAGCTCCTCAGAATATTAAAATCTTCTCCAAGGGTAAGAGAACTGAAGAACTCTCCTTGTTTTTCCTCCATCAAGGCGGAAAGAGATGCAAGTGGATATCCAGTCATTTCAAACGCAATAAAGCCGGGTTTCAATGACCGAATCATAAGCTGCCTGTAAAGACGAAACTCATTTTCATCCCAGAGATTAATTTCGGGTGTTGGATCCAGATCAACATACATTGTGTGATAACTTCGGTACACTCCAAAAACAAAGGAATTCCCTCCATCGAGATTCCCCAGTTTCCACTGCCGGGAAAGGGGCCTAACCTTTCGGTCGCTGAATTCTCCTTCCTCAGCAAACGACGGGAAAGAAACCTCTCCACTGGTGACAGCAACTGATAAAGTGCCAAACAGCAGTAATGTTATAAATAAAAGTCTCTTCAATTTATCCAGAGGAATCAATTTGCAGGGTTCTCCCACAATTATTGATCAAACTACTTGGCGGGGCTTAATGAATATGGATTATTGATCACTGAATTTTGATCCAATTGGTGGACGGTAATGCTGAAAAGGAATCATCAATAGATTCTTGAAACTGGAATGTTCTTCCGGATTCATATGGGTATCGATCCCATAAATGAGATCATCCATTTTTTTCACATAAGTTGCAGTTCGAAATAAATGATCCCAGATGGAAAAGATATTTCCATAATTGCTATCCGTATGGGGTTGTACAAAGTGATGGTGTACTTTGTGGAAATGGGGAGTAACAATAATATATGAGAATGCTTTGTCAACAGCAAGGGGCATTTTGATATTGGCGTGTGAAAAGTGGGCAAAAAAAGCTGAAATCGTCTGGTACATCATGACCAAACCAAACGATGCGCCTGTGATTAAAACCGCTAGAGTGGTGAAAAGTAAGCGGAATATATTTTCACCGGGATGATGGCGCAAACCACTGGTCACATCCACATTGGGATCTGTGTGATGGATCAGATGAAACTTCCACAGCCACCTGATATTATGTTGAATCCAGTGTATCAGCCATGCACCAATGAGATCCATAATAATCAAACCACCAAACACATAAAGCCAAAGGGGTAATTCGATTAAATTTAATAATCCGGTATTATTTGTTTCATTATACTGAACGGCTGCAAGGATCAATACTGCTCCAATAAGATTGACAATTAGCGTAATGACTGTGAAAGAAATATTGATTCCGGCATGCTTTAACTTCCTGTAATCCATTTTGAAAAGGGGAACGCTAGATTCCAACAACAGAAAAAGTGTTAAACCACCTACAAGGAAGACACCCCGTACTTCATCGGAGATATGGGTGAAAAAATGGAGTAAATCATGCATAATGATATTCCCGAGAATATAAAACTAAGGACTAATTTACAAACAAAATAACTGCTGTTGTGCGGGATATTTGGTTAATAATGATCTCTTCAATTTA
>DTUJ01000096.1 GCA_012964235.1 Fidelibacterota bacterium | reverse complement strand
TTTCTAATTGCCCGCGCAGTTTTTAAGTCTACTCCATTTACAGCGCATATCTCACGGGTTGATAGAGAAAATACTTCGGCAGGATTTTTATGAGCAGAAACAAGGCTCCGAACCTTTTGAGGACCAACTCTTTTGATATTTAATAAGTTTATAAGTGAATCTATACTGTTAAGATTCATTGATTCTCTCAACTATCGCTTTAACTAATTGAGGAATTCCAGAACCACTTACCGAAGAAATATTGATATATGGTTCAGGAAAATCAGACCAGCTTTCCAGTTCTCTTTTTGATGATTGCAAAAGGTCAATTTTTGTTCGGATCACAAAAAAGTGTTTTTGTTTTAAATCTTTGTTATAATTGTAAATTTCGTTTCTCAAAGTGTCATAAACTTCTCTCGGATTTTCTTCCAGCACATCAATCAAAAACAACAATACATTTGTTCTTTCGATATGACGGAGAAATTGATGCCCAAGTCCCTTTCCTTCACTTGCACCTTCGATCAATCCAGGGATATCCGCCATAACAAAGGATTGAAATTCACCGTATTTCACAATTCCAAGATTTGGTTGAAGCGTGGTAAAGGGATAGTCGGCGATTTTCGGGGTCGCTGCTGAAACTCGTGAGAGCAGTGTTGATTTACCTGCATTAGGTAATCCTACTAACCCCACATCGGCAAGAACCTTTAATTCCAATGAAAAAATACCCTTTTCACCAGGCAACCCAGGCTGGGCATACCGCGGGGCCTGACGGGTTGATGATTTGTAATGCTCATTACCCTTACCTCCCCGACCGCCATGGGACGCAATAAAAGTATCCCTATCTTTAGTCAAGTCGGCAAGGACTTCTTTACTCTCTGTATTTTTGATAATTGTTCCAGGTGGAACTGGTATATAGATGTCAGCACCATCTTTTCCTGTTTTCCGGCTTGAACCGCCCTGCTGACCGTTTTCCGCCTTATAGAATCTTTGGTATTTAATGTCTTGAAGAGTGTGCAGATTATGGTCTACCCGGAAAATGATACTCCCCCCTCTGCCACCGTCACCACCATCAGGACCTCCTTTGGGTACATATTTTTCCCTTCGAAAAGATACAGCACCTGCTCCGCCCTTTCCTGAATGAAGTTCTACTTTTGTGAAATCAATAAACATAGTTTATCAAAAAAAGGTGTATAAATGTACACACCCTTTTATGTTTGTTAAAATTTGTACCGAACTTATTTTATCTTCTGGTTTTCTCCTCTATTTATTGATACGATTCCCACTTTTCCTTCAGATTGCTATCATTAATTGTAAGGAGAAGATAATCGCAGAATTCACGTCCGGTTGCACCTGTATCCCGGCCGGTATTAACTAATTTTTTTTCGAATTGACCTGTGATATCCAATGCCATTTCCAGTTTCCTGGCACGATCTTCAAAACCAATATGATTCATCAACATCGCTCCTGCACGAATCATACTGCATGGATCCGCATATTTCGCACGCCCCTCCTTCACCATTCTTGGCGCTGATCCATGAATTGCTTCAAACATGGAATATTTATTCCCAATATTTGCAGAACCTGCGGTTCCTACGCCACCTTGAAGTTCAGCAGCTTCATCGGTTAAGATATCCCCATACAAATTTGGAAGGACTACCACTTTGAACTGTTTTCTTCGTTTCGGATCAACCAATTTTGCTGTCATAATGTCAATATACCAGTCATCCAATTCCACTTCTGGATAATCCTTTGAAATTTCCTGTCCGATCTTCAGAAACTTCCCATCCGTTGTCTTAATCACATTTGCTTTTGTAACTATGGTCAGCTTATTAATATTATTTTTCCTGGCATATTCAAACCCTAACCGGATTATTCGTTCTGAACCTTGTGTTGAGGTCACTGTAAAATCAACCGCAAGATCGTCTGTTACATCTATCCCGTTGCTACCAAGAGCGTATGCTCCTTCGGTATTTTCCCGAAAAAATGTCCAGTCTATTCCATCTTTTGGCACACGTATAGGCCGTATATTTGCATAAAGATCAAGCTCTTTTCTCAGCGCTATATTAGCACTTTCGATATTCGGCCAGGGATCCCCTTTTCGCGGAGTTGTGGTTGGACCTTTTAAAGTAACATGGCATCGCTTTATCTCTTCGAGAACATCCTCTGGAATTGGTTTATTCACTTCCGCTCGTTTTTCTATTGTCAATCCTTCGATGATCCTGAATTCTACTTTTCCTGAGCTCAGTTCATTAGCTAAAAGGACTTCAAGAACTCTTTGCGCTTCATTTGCAATATAAGGACCAATTCCATCTCCACCAATGATACCGATGATAATAGATTGGATTTGCGAATAATCTGTTACTTTCTCCCCGGTTTTTATCCGTTCTATCCGGTCAAGCTGTTGCTCCAATAATCTACCAACATGCTCTTTCGCTCTATCAATTATTTTATTACTCATTGTTACCGCATTTTGTTATTTAAATGAAAACCCATTCAAACATTTTTAATCTTTTTTATCAGATGCTTCTTTTATTTTTTTTGGTTTTGTTTCTTTTTTTTCTTTCTTATCCTGAGATTTTTTATTCTCCGATTTATTCTTATAATCTGTAAGATAAAATCCCGAACCTTTAAAAATCAACCCGGATCCTCCGCTTACTAATCGCCGTACTTTAGATCCGCAAATGGGACATTCGGTAAGGAGATCATCTGACATGGATTGAAAATGCTCAAATTGATGAGCGCATGATGTACATAAGTAATCATATGTAGGCATTGATAGAGTTCCGGTTTTTTATGTAAAAATAACTTGGGAAAGTTACAAAAATATCTTAATTGAATTTAGCTTTCAAATGTTTGTGTACAGCCAGCGGAACATAGTCCGCAATATCTCCATGCAATCTGGCAATTTCCTTCACAAGCTTGGAATTAAGGTGAATATGTTTTTCATCTGGCATCATAAGAATAGTTGATAATTCCGGATTGAGATGGGAATTCATCATCGCCATCTGAAATTCAAGCTCAAAATCACTCACATGACGAAGACCCCGGATAAGGGCAATTGCATGTTCCTCTTTCGCCAGATCAACAATCAGTTTTTTGGTTGATAAGACAGAAACATTTTGGATATCACTGGTTGCCTCTTTAATCAGTTCGATTCGTTCATCTTCAGTAAATAATTGTTTTTTTGATGGATTAACTGCCACTGCAAAAACAAACTCATCAAATAATTTTGACCCCCTTTTGGCAATATCAAGATGCCCGTTGTGAATTGGATCAAATGTGCCTGGGTAAATAACTTTTTTCATGTTCGATTCCAAAATACTAATTTAGTATCACCATATATTTTTTCACGGGTACCTGTTAAATCAATTTTCGAAGGCATTTCAAGTATAAATTGCCCATGAAGTTTAACCTTTGTTAAGCATAAATCAACGAGACTTTTTCCATCAATTTTATTGTTTTGTGCAAAATTCTCATAGGGAGGATCTGCAAGTATTAAATCATAGGTTCCACAAGAATGTAGAAATGTTACAGCATCTAATTTTTTTATAGAGAAATTCGTATTTTTGAATAGGTTCCGGTTCTTATAAAGAAGTCTGACCATATCCGGGTTATTCTCTACAAAGGTAATTTCCTCCGCACCACGACTAGCTGCTTCAAAACCCAGTATTCCTGATCCTGCATAAAGATCGAGTACGGCTTTTCCATCCAATCCTCCCACTATATCGAAAAGACTTTTACGGATTCGTGTTTGTGTGGGTCGGTACGAAAGTCTAGGAAGTGTTACAATCCTGCGGCCTTTGTATTGTCCAGCAAGGATGTGCATTCAAATTTTCCAATATTAACTATGGAAATTGTCTTTAAAAACTGCAATATGAAAAACAGCGTTGGAGTCCTGAATATTTAATCGATTATTCACTTCAATTTTTCGAACAATAATATTGCCAGCTAATCCCGAAACCCATTTGGTGAACTTGTGGGCTTTTTCAATAGAATCAATTTGTAATATCAAAGGATCAAAACTCTCCTCTCCATTTTCAATAGTTTTAAGTAAACGGAACTTAGATTGATTAAATTCATCCGAAATTATTGTAATGAACTCATCTCTTTCAATCCGGCTCCCTGGCACTGCTGCAACTTTCTCACTGAGCATAACAACCAGATGGTGTTTGTTATCTTCATCTTTTTCAAGTTGCATTGAAACTCCTTCCAAACTATTCAAAAATCCTGTATCCTGGTCACCTGTCCAGGCTAACTCCATTTTAAGATCCTGAATTGATAGTGAAAACATTTCGGAAATAGAAATAGTATTCAGAATATAAGTGACTGTATTAAGGAGAGATTGGGAAGTATTGTACTGAGCTTGAAAAGGAGCTGTCTTTGAATTGATTTCCTTTTCTTTATGCTGAAATCCAGGACGCACTTCTATAGCAGTGTCTTCAGAGGTTATTACTTTAGAAACAAGTCGTGTAAGGAAGGAGGAATTTATCTCCTTTTTACTTAATTTGAAATAAATCGATCCGGAAAGTATCCCAATAATAAGAAGCCAAATAAATGCCTCCTGAAATTGAAATGATCTTTTAATCGTTTTTGCCTCTTTTCGTACAGGCTTTTTTCTTGGTTCAACAGGTTCAGTTCTAGGCTCTTTCGCTTTATCAATTTTTACTGGTTTGGGTAAAATATCATATATATAAGGAATATTAAATAAATTGATCGATACCTCAGCAGCATTACCCCCTATTAATTCAGTTAGAATATTTAATCCACGGTGAGAAACGTCAGGAGGCATTTTTATTCCTTTTGTGCTTATCTCTTGAAGTGGCTGTAAAACCGTAAATCTCATTTTTTTCCAATGAGCTATCTTACCTTTTGTTAACTGGTCTACACATCGAACCTGTACGGTTTTATCTAATTCCTGAAAAATACTTTTCAAGGTTTGTTCCCTGCCAATTGATGATTGAATCTTAAATTTACCAGAGGTAAATCTGACTATTCCACTTACATAACCATGTCTATCTCTATGAAAAACCCGATAGGATTTCCCTTGATCAAATATGAAAATGTTATTACTGTTTTTTTCGCCCTCCAGAAGAATTTCACTAAATAACCCCATCCAAACAGGTTCAGCATTCATTTCCTTAATATTTTTATTTATTTGGTTTATCAGATTTATCGGACATGAAATAACCTGGTATTCATTCGGTTTTTCAAAATATGACTGAGAAAAAGTTGAATACTGTTTATGCTGATCTCCCCATCGTTGCTTTGCAGACCATAGGATATATTCCCAGGCATCATCCGTTGAAAAATCCTCTTCTGAAACAAGAACATCCTGGTACAGGAGATCATCATCCAAAGCCACATATACTTTATCTCCAGAAAAAGGACAAGATTTTGCAATACTCCGAAAAGCTGGTTGAAGGAGAGAACTCAGCTTCCGATCATCATGCATAACATCTTTTAATGTCCGAGAAAACTTACGAA
Organism: Fidelibacterota bacterium; assembly: GCA_012964235.1. Classification (GTDB taxonomy): domain Bacteria; phylum Fidelibacterota; class Marinisomatia; order Marinisomatales; family UBA8229; genus UBA8229. The sequence goes on along the minus strand of DTUJ01000096.1, from coordinate 8,279 downwards.
AAGCTAAGCTAGTAATAATTAATCCCTGGGGTGTCTTTGTCGATTGAGCACAAAGAAGATGTGTATTATTTAAGATTAAGTTAAGCATTGTTCATCAATCCCAACTTCGATCTCCATCATCAATATATCCATGATTAAATGCTTTAAATGAAAAAAATATGTACCTGGATTCTTTATATATTTCTGTAATTGGGCTTGCTATTTTAAGACTCGATTCTTCAAGTGTAATTTTATATGGATCATCCGTAACAGGACAATAAAACATTGAAGAATCAGGCATATAAGTATCATAGTATTCCACAGCTTCTATTCTTTGTAGAGGTTCTTCACTTAATATCTTTCGAAAGGAAGGGTCCATTTTTATTTTACCAAGAGCTTTTCGTTGGATAAAAACTGTATCATTCCGGGATAATTCCTCAGAAAAAATAACAACAGTAACTGTAGTATCAATAATTGTATCCCTTCTCATTTTCATAAATCCAAAAGTGGTATCATACTCTGTTTCAAAACCGTTTGGTATGTCTACCTGAATGTCCTTATTGTTCAAAACCATAGTTTGCAATCCAATATAGGTTGAATCTGCAGTTAATGAATCCCTCACAGCATTAACGACATTCATTGCCCATAGACCATCAGACTCATAGGTATCTGTTAATTGTTCAAAAAAAGATTCTACTCCATAAATAGTCTTCATTCGAAAACGACTTTTCCCGCGGAAATTATCTTCTTCTTCCCATATACCTACCGGAACATAAATAGTGAATATCATAGCAATAAACGCAAATACAATTAACAGCTCAATAAAATCATTTCGCTTTTGATTATTTTTGATATCCATAGAATTAACTCAATTAAATTGTTACATATTTCCTCAATTTATCCAACGTTTTTGGACCTATTCCTTTTACTCTTGTTAAATCGTCAATTGATTTAAACACTCCAAAATCTTCTCGAAATCGAATAATTCGTTCTGCTGTAACTGGACCAACATTTGGTAAAAAAATCAATTCATCTTTCTTTGCAGTATTTACATTAATAATTTCAATTTTTTTCTTAATACTACCTTCTCTCAATGCCTCTTCTTGGCCATCTGCAACAATTTCTTGAAGTACGCTTGCTGCATCCGTATCAAGAGGTAATTGACTTTCCCTTAAAAAGGATGCTTTTCTTTCATGAGTGACAATATTGTCTCATTTGTTATCAAAATAATTATGTCTAATAGCCCCGACAATGAGTCCGGCAAGCATAGTTCCAATCAAAAAACGAAAAACAGTTTTTTCCTGAGAAGTAAAGAGTTTCACTAAAAATCAACTTTATTAAACTTCGGTTTCAATTTCCCGTTTAAACTAGCTAATTCTGAAAACAAATCCTTTTCTTTTTTACTTAGGGATTTTGGTGTTGAAACTTGTATCCTCACAAGCTGATCTCCTTTTTGGCCTCCTCTTAATTTTGGAAATCCTTTTCCGCGCATTCGGAGAATCTGTCCAGATTGAATACCAGCTGGTATTTTTAGGCTGGCTTTACCATCAATTGTAGGTACGTCAATAGTTCCTCCTAATACAGCCCAAAAAATTGGTACCTGCGCTTCTATAAAAATATCAAGCCCATGCCGAATAAAAAAGGGATGTTCTTTCTCTTCAAAATAAACAACGAGGTCCCCCGGTTCAATACCTTTTCCGCCTTTATTCCCTTCTTTGCTCAGGGTCATATAATTCCCGGTGGAAACTCCTTTAGGAACTGAAATTATAATAGTTGCTGTTTTACGGGCAATTCCCCGACCACTGCAATCACGACACGGATGTTCATTTAAAACCCCCTCTCCACGACAAACGGGACAATCACTTACAACAACAGATTGCCCGAAAAAGGATTGTGACATTCTTTGTACTTGACCACTCCCTCCACAATGCCTACACTGTGAAGGTGTCGTACCTGGCTTAGCTCCATTGCCGTCACAAGTCGTGCAAGTTTCAAACCGTTTGATACGGATTTTTTTTTCAGTTCCGTGCAATATATCAGAAAAATCTACCTCAATTGAGACACGCAGGTCCTTTGCTTTTCGCACATGACTGCTTTGTCTTGTTGAACCTCCAAAAATATCCTGAAAAGGATTATGTCCCCCAAAAATATCACTGAATTGACTAAAAATATCATCCATGGACATATGTACACCACCGCCGAACCCGCCGCCCTGCTGGTCCATGCCTACGCCGGCATGACCAAACTGATCGTACTGCCCTCGTTTCTGTTTATCACTCAATACAGAGTAAGCTTCAGCTGATTCTTTAAATTGCTGTTCTGCCTCTTTATTCCCGGGGTTTTTGTCCGGATGGTATTTCATAGCAATTTTACGATAAGACCGCTTTATCTCCTCATCTGATGCAGTGTTATCCACACCTAATATCTCATACAAATCTTTCATTTTTTGTTGACAATCACTTTTGCATGGCGGACTACCTTATCTTTGTAAGTATAACCCTTTTGAAAAATTTGCAGGATTTCATCTTCCTTCTTCCCCTTTTCTTTCTGAGTCATAATCGCATCATGAACATCTAAATCCAATATTTCACCTGGTGTACCATAGGGTTCTATCTTCCAATCTTCTAAAAATTTTCCCATTTTTGCTTGAATTAATTGAACTCCTTCCTTAATAGACGATCCCTCATCAGATTCCTTATGATTTTTGAATGCCTCAGCTAATCGATCCAAATCATCAATGATGGGTAATAAATCTTCAAATATTGCCTTTCCTTCATACTGCAGCATTTGGGTTATCTCTTTCTCTTTTCGGCGTCGATAATTATCAAATTCTGCAATAAGACGAAGATGTCGATCCTCATTTTGAACCAACTGTTGGTTTAAATCATTGATTTTTTGTTTTTCTTTAGAACCCTTTGGGGGGGGAGTCTTTTTTTTCTTTTGTTCGATCTTCTTTCCAGACGAATCAACTGTTTCCTGTTTTTTAACAGACATTCGGTAACACCTTCGAAAAATCTTCAAGTATACGCTTCACAAATTGATACCGTATACGAGTAGGACCTAAAACAGCTAATTGACCGGTCACTAAATCACTACTAAATCGGGAAGTTAAAATTGAAAAGTGATCCATGAGATCGTTATTTGTCTCGTGTCCAATAAATGTATATTTTTTTTTCGAACCCACATTAGATTTTATAAACTGTTTAATATTCCTTTTCTCTAGAGCTTTAATCGTCTTCTGGAGTATCGTGACTTCCTGAAATTCAGGATAATTTAACAGTTCACTGTAGGATGAGGTATAAATCAATGTATTACCTGCGAGACTGAAATGTGAGGCTGGCTCATTAATCAACACCTGAATAATTTCATGATCAAATACATCTGATCCACACACACGAAGATGGATTGTCTTCTGAATTTCATCTAACGAAAGACCAAGTAAACATTCTTTCAAAATTGCAGTGATACTATCTAATTCATTCTGATTAACAACCACTTTCAGTTCAAGTACAATTGAACGAATTAATCCTGTTTTCATGGCAAGAACCACCATAACACGTTCAGAGGAAAGAGAAATAAGTTCAATATCTGTTAAAATACTTTTATTCACCTCAGAAATCATAACGAAACCAAACAATCGGCTTACTTTAGATAACAAAGTTGCAGTTGCCTGCATCAAATCATCAATATTTGAGGTCATCTGAATAAGGTTCTTAAAAGTATCCTCATCCAACTTACCTTCCATTTTTTCGCTGCCTGACAACTGATCAACATAATATCTGTAACCTTCATCTGTTGGTATTCGCCCTGAAGAGGTATGCGTATGAGTAAGCATTCCTTTTGATTCTAGGCATGCTAAAGTGTTCCGGATTGTTGCTGGACTGAAAGAAAATAAATGACGTTTTTTTAGGAAATTGGAACCAACGGGATGATTTACTTCAATATAATCCTCAATTGTTGTCATGAGGACAAGGTGTTCCCTTTCACTTAGTCCTTTTGAATCTTGTTCTTTCATGATATTAAATTAGACCTTATTATTTTTTTTAGTCAAGTGGTGAATAAACATTTATAAAAATTTCGAGACTGCACGATAACTACCTATAAAACCAATGACGACAGAAATAATGAGTAATCCAATTCCAAAATAAAGGTCCAATTGAATCCTCAATGTAACTAATTGAGGAAGATAGTGATTACCCGCTTTCATAAGCCCAAAGATAGTAAAAAATGCCAAAGAAGCTCCAATGATACTTTGAAATATTCCCTCCAGAATAAAGGGAACTTTTATAAACATTTTTGTCGCACCAAGTAACTGCAATGTTTTGATCAGTTCCCGGCATGTATAAATGGTCAATTTGATTGTATTTGAAATAACTACGATACTAACCAGGAGAATCACCCCGGTAGATATTTTTAACAGGTTGATCATCATTTGATAAAATCTTTCTAAACGGCTGATTAATCTCCCCTGGTATCGAACAATATCCACACCATTTAGTGATTGAATCTCTTCTATAAGGGGCTCAAGGTTTACCTGCTCAAAACCATCTTTATTAATGTTCACGACCGCACTGCCTGGAAGAGGATTATATCCAAGCATTTTTACCACATCTTCTCCAAACTGATCTTTAAATATTCTCACAGCATCCTTTTTTGTAATTGGTGTTACCGAACGGACTTCAGGAAATTCACGAATTTTCTCAATAATAATTTTTTCTTGTGCATCTGAAGTATCCTTTTTGAAAAATACCTCAATTTTATACTTAGACCGAAAATATTCAATAGGATAGTGAGAGTTCTGACCCACTATAATGAGTATTCCAATAAGAAATAACGTCAGAAAAACCGAAAAAATGGATGTAGAAGCAGTTAATTTATGCCGCCATAAATTCCTAAATCCTTCAATTAATAGAAATGAAATTTTATCGATCATTGGTTCTGAATTTCCCCCATTTGGATTTCCAGAATTCTATGACCTCTGTTCTTAATTAAATTGTAGTTATGAGAAACCATGAACACAGCTGTTCCTTCATTATTAACATTTTCCAGTAATTTTATCAAATCATGAGCAGCGACGGGATCTAAGTTTCCAGTTGGTTCATCGGCAAGAATGACTTCCGGTTCTTTTACTAACGCACGGGCAATACAAACTCTCTGCTGTTCTCCTCCAGATAATTCAAATGGTTTCTTTTTTTCTTTCTCCTCAATATTTAATTCATTCAACATATTCATGACCCTTTCCCGCACTTCATCTCTCCTTATTCCTACCATATGCAAAGGAAGAGCAACATTTTCAAAAATATTTCGGTCAGATAAAAGATGGTAATCCTGAAAGACCATCCCTATTTTTCGGCGCACCATTGGTATCTTTCGTTTTTTTATTTTGTTCGAACTTATTCCACCAACGGTGACAAACCCCTCGTCAGGCATTAGATCCATATAAATGAGACGCATAATAGTCGTTTTCCCTGATCCGGTTGGACCAATTAAAAAAGCAAATTCATCCTGGCTAATTTCAAAATTGACATCTTTTACACCAATTTCTTTTGAAAAAAAATAAGAAACACCATTAAATGCTATCACTGTAAAAAAACCTACCTGACTTTTTTCAAGATTACCAATTGAGATTGAATAGAAAAATAACATATCCGATAAATAATAAAACTGAACTAGCCCTGGAGACGGGCTGTCTCATAAAGCTGAGTGGAATCAACACCAATCCGAATAATATCATAACAGGAATTTCAAATGTAAGGATTCCTGAGGAAATATCTATTGGTTTAATAATTGAAACCAGACCTAAAACCAATAGAATATTAAATAAGTTCGATCCGATAATATTGCCCATTGAAAGAGCGCTCTCCCGACGAAATGCTGCTATCACAGATGTTGCAAGTTCCGGCAACGAAGTCCCAAATGCAACAATTGACATGCCGATTACAACCTCATCCACCTTAAAAATATGAGCCATGTCAATCGCACCTTTCACAAAAGATTTTGATCCAAGATATAATACAATAATCCCCAGGACAAGGAGAATCCATGTTCCAAAAGTTGAATGCAATTGATCACTCACCTCTTTAGGTTCTTCCACCGGCGATTTTATACACCATAAAGTGTACACAATAATTCCAAGAAAGAGTACCAATCCCTCCCACTGATTTATCCGATAATCAAGCATGAAAAGAACTAAGAAACAGCAGACTATAAAATAAATTCCTATTTCTCTTTTTATGAGCTTAAACTGGATGAAAATCGGAAAAATGGTAGAACTGATACCCAAAACTAACCCGACATTAGCGATATTCGATCCTACAATATTTCCAATAGCGATCCCCGAATATCCGTCTAAAGCAGCTTTAAGACTCACTACCAGTTCGGGTAACGATGTACCAAAAGCAACCAATGTTAATCCGATTACAAAATGTGGGATTTGAAATTGTGAAGCGATATGTACTCCACTTTTTATAATCCAATTAGCTCCATAATAGAGGAGCACAATCCCAATCAATAAAAATACAAAACTCGTTAATAGTTCGTAAATCAAAGGTAAAGATTATGAGCGTTAATGAATTCCCAAACGGGCTGGGTCACCATGTATCGAATGGTCTTATTATTCTTCCATCTTTTTCGAATTATTGTTGAGGAAACCTCAAATTGTGGGATATTTGCGAATTGAACATTCTGGAGAATCCAATTGGGGACAGCGCTGGGCTGGAAGCCTGGACGTAATGCTACTATCACGTGACATTCCTTTACAATCCGCTCAGGTTCTTTCCAAGTATGGAATTCTATCAAAGAATCGCTTCCCATTAGAAAATATAATTCATCACGATCACTCTTCTCTTCCCTTTTGAAGGTCAGAACCGTATCAATGGTATAAGATGTTCCTCCTCTTTTTATTTCGATATCTGATATCTCAAAATGAGGATTACTTTCGGTAGCAGATTCCAACATTTTAACTCTCAAATCAACAGGACTCATTACATTTTTTCTTTTGTGAGAAGGTTTCAAGGAGGGGATAAATATTACTTTTTTGAATTTTTCCGCTTCACAAATAGTCTGAGCAATTAATAAATGCCCAATATGGGGAGGATCAAATGTCCCGCCGAAAAGACAAATCTTCATTACTTTGCTTTCTCAATCCGTTTATGTGCTTTGGCTATATATCGTTCTGCTTCTGTTTGAAGTTCAACATTCAAAATATCCTTTTTCAATTCCAGGTATTCCTGAGCTTTTTCCACCTCCAGCATTTCGCTATGGCATCGAATAATCCCAACATGAGCTAATTCTGCATAAGGGGTATCATAATAGTTATCCAGCATATTATCAAATGCAATAATGGCCGAATCAAATGCCCTGAGTTTTATGTATAGCACGCCAACTTCATACATTTTCATTCCAAGTTTCACTCTGAGGCCAAGAATTGTGTTCTGAGCTTTATCCCTGTATTCGGTACTAGGATAATCATCGAGGAATTCCTGTATTTTCTCTAATGCCTTATTCGTATTTTCCTGATCATGATAATAATCCGGTGATTCTGAAACATAACTCTCACAAATCCGCCATCGGGCTTGTTCAACATAGGGACTAAATTCAAACTTACGGATGAGACGATCATACTGCGAAATTGCTAACGGATATTCCTTATTCAAAAAATAAGATTCACCAAAGTAAAACAGGGCATCATCACCAATATCTGTGTGAGAGGCTTTTAATACCAGCAAATGAAACTCTTCCTGTGCACGTATATACTTCTTTTTTTCTAGAAGAATTTTCGCCTTTTTGAACTGGGATTCAAAATCCCGATCATCTTTAGGACTGCTCCCTGCACAGCCAATAATCCAGGCCAATACAAATAGTATAAATATGTGGCAGAATAATTTAATCAGGCGAAATCGTGCCATTGTCTACCAACTGATTGCAAAAGATAACCCACCAATACCATATTGAGTATTTTTATTATAAAATAATCCAATTGAGGTATCATATGTTTTCTTCTCTCTAGCATCTGATTGAGATGTCCACACGGCTTCCAGAGCACTTATGACATGATTAAACATAACTGCGCTAACAGCATAGGTTGCCATTTTAAGGTATGTATTGCTTTTATAGCGCATATCCAAATATTTTTCCTTGTTTTTTGTCATGATGAGGATCTCAGTACCATCTTCTGTCTGTTTTTCTTTTATCCACCAGATTGAAGAACTATCAGCATCAACCAAGTCATCCCATCCTCCCACGAACTGATCGTATTTCCCAATGTTTTCATAAAAATGAAGGTCTCTGACAACTTGCAT
>DTUJ01000095.1 GCA_012964235.1 Fidelibacterota bacterium | reverse complement strand
ACTTCTGCCGTTTCCATAAAAACAATGCTCAATCCTTCGGCAAGAAGCACCTGTTTAAATGCATTTGTAAAAGAATAGCCGTGTTTCCGCAAGGGCCGCATTCCCAGGATAAATCCGAAAACAAATCCCAGAGAAACAGCGAGTGCTATGGAAGGCACCATGGCTAATCCTAATTGCATGGCAATGAGCATTCCGACAATTTCGCCAAGGCCGCAGCCTAATAAACAATGAAGAGTTGCACTGGTGGCTAACCGTGCATCCGAAATAACATTTTTTTCATGATGATGATCATGTAGGTGGTATTCACGATTTTGATTTTGCATGGTTTTTTCTTTTTAAAAAACGAACCCGATTCCTGCATTAATGGTCAACCCTCTTGAAAATTGCGAATATTCTCCATTTTCAATTAGGGGATATTTAATTTCCAAACGTGCCATAATATTCTGATAATAGGGCATGAGAACAGGTCCGCTTAAAATTGTAGTTGACCCTTGGGTCCATTTTGCTGTTACATCCCAAATTGCAAAAAAACCGCTATTTGAGGAATTATTATGGTATGGGTGTATTCCAAGGTTAACATCAAATCCAAGTAATGGATCTTTGTCGCTGTAATTCCAGACGTAAATATCAAACAATTGATAAAATAAGAAAGATTCAGAACTGTAAGATACGCTCAATCCACCGCCAAATTGACTCTTATCGCTGATTTTGGAATTTATATTAGGCAATTGTAACTGGGGAGTAATTCCGAAATTTTGTGTATGTTGGTTGAAATTTCTGTATTTTTTCAGAGGCAAAGCCAAAATCAATCCCCCGATATAATTGTCAATTTCATTTCCATTCTTTATTTGATGAAAAGGAAGCTTGAATGTAATTCGTTTTGATCTGGTCCATGTAAAGACACCTTCTAACCACATGGTTTCATGTAAGAATCTATTTAAGGAATTTGAACCATTGATGAATTTATCCGAGCCGAACCTCTCATATCGTAATTGAATTCCATATCCACCGTTCCATCGGGGTGCCATATCCATAATGGGTTGATGTGCTATGATAATTGAGGATTGAGTTAAAATTATCAGTAGAACTGTTTTCACTCTCGCCATTTCACGCTCCAATAAATTCAAGAACAGGGACAAGAGCATAAGCAAAGAAAGCCCCCAATAGAATTACGAATACTGCTCCATAAAACATATACTTATTGAAGTTACCTGTAATTTCACAACCGGTTTCCCCGGCTTCCAAATCACAGGCTGTTTTTTTGCTGGGTTTGAAAACCATGAAGCCATTTAATGCAATCAAAATTCCAGCTGTCCCAAAAATCCATTCCTTATGATTGGATAATGGAATCAGCCATGGGAAAAGTGACAGCATAGATCCAACCGCTGCACCCCCTGCAACAGTGGCAACTACAGCAGGAAGTACACAACATAATAATGTACCGGTGGAGGTAAATAACGCCAGAACACTGATGAGTTTTTCTTTCATTTTTCCCCTCCGATTTTTTTTGCTATGATTTTATCACCATCAGGATTTGTGTAGATGATCTTTACATCGTAACCTGCTTTAGTTGTTAATTTAACTGCTTCGTCAATGTCAATATTTTCGTTTTCAGATTCCGCTATTATTGCATATTGGTGCTTCACATCAATGAAAATTCCCTTGTTGTATTTTGACTTATCAAGGTGGTCAAGTTTTGATAATTTATTCTGTAAGCCCATAGCACAGAATGAACAAACCAGACCGCTGATTTCAAGAACGACCTCATTCTGGGAAATATCTATTTTTTGACCCTTTAGATCAATAGATTGACCTATTAAAAATCCAAAGAGAAAACTGATTACTAATATTTTTTTTATGAAATTATATTTCATGACAAACTCCTTTATTTTTTTAAAATTGATTTAATTGAAATGTTCTTTTCTACTAAAAGAACAAGAAGGAGTTGTCTATATCAGAAGGGGAAGATTAAATGCGGCTGGAGGTTTTGAAGATAATTGGGTATTTATGGTATTCAGGACACATGGAAATACTGTTTCATTCAACTTGCTTATCGGAATAAGTTTATTTATTGATAATTTATTTTCATATTCTGCTCTTTCGGTAGAAACAGAAATAATCGGCAGGAAAACAACAGTATTACAATTTCCACTCATTGTTGGGCATTCTTTTTCGGTAGGTTCTGTTAAACAGCAACTGATGATTTTATCCTGACAACAAGCCATATTGCAGTCAAAATGCAAAAAGGAAGCTGAGAGCTGTGCAGAAAATAACAGCAATATGAATATGGAAATTTTTTTCTTCATGTATACGAGATTTTACGCTGAAAGATTAAAAAGTTCCAAATTGCTTTTCATTGTTATTTTTTTGGGTCAACCACTGCAGATTTTGAATTGGAACCTAAACTAAAATATGATAATCCTAAACCCACCTCTTTTTAATAAAGTAGGGATGGGGTAAATTGAAGAGAGTATTACTAAATCTGTCCATTATTTTATTTCATTCTTTCGGACGGAGTCTTACTTTCTCAAAAAAGTATTAGGTAGTTTATAATGAGAAAACTGATAATTCCAGCTATTTTTGTTTTTACCATTGTTTTAAATGCTCAACCCTCATTTGAATTCGGTCAGAATTATCAAATAATTTCTGTAAACAACGTTAATCAGAAATTTCCCTATGCTGCTTTTGATTCCAATGGTACACTCCATCTGGTATGGGTACATCAATCTGGTGGCAATCTGAATGTTTATTATGCCCAGTCCATCGATGAAGGATATTCATATTCCGACCCTGTAAGGATAAATTCTCATGTTCATACAGTAGTAGCATATATACAGGCAGGTCCCAAAATAGCAATTCGTGGTGATGAAATAGTTGTAGTATTCATGGATGATCGCACTGGCTATACATCCGTTTATGTAAATGTATCTACAG
>DTUJ01000094.1 GCA_012964235.1 Fidelibacterota bacterium | reverse complement strand
GATTACCCACCCATATTCATTCTCGATCGGCCAATGCAAAATGGCTGACGGAAATCGCCCATAAAAATCCCATTTGGATTCATACAAAAGATGCAAAACGCCTTGGAGTGGACAATGGCGATTTACTTAAAATCACAACAGAAATCGGGTGGTTCATTGATAAAGTTTGGGTGACGGAAGCCATTAAGCCGGGCGTGGTGGCTTGTTCCCATCATATTGGCAGATGGCGACGTCAGCAAGACGCAGGGAATCGTCTCATGAGCAATACGGTAGACATACGAAACATGGGTGATGGGAAATGGCAGATGCGAACGGTGAGCGGAATAGAGCCGTGGGAATCGAAAGATCCTGACACGAATCGTGTTTGGTGGCGGGATGGCGGTGTCCATCAAAATATTACCCATGCGGTAAATCCTGATCCAATTTCCGGTGCTCACTGTTGGCTTCAGAAAGTGAGCATTTCTAAACCAAAACCTGATGAGAAATATGGCGATGTTTTTGTGGATACGAATAAATCCTTTGAACATTTTAAAAAGTGGAATGGTTGGGCAAAAGAACGGGAAACGCATCCAAATGGTTTGCGCAGACCCCTTTGGATGGGACGTCCTTTGACACCGCAAAAAGAACAGTTTTATATAAAAGACTGACTATTTGAGGGATTAACCTTTTGCTCTTGAATTTTTTTGAATATTTACTATTGAATTAGTACTGGAAATATTCTGTATAGTTAACTATTCTCAATTTTTCTTTAATTGAATCAATTAATTGATTTGTAGATGCCTTTGTTTTTATGTGAGCGGGTAATTCATCGGATCCCCAAAGTTTAATTAAAAATGGTTTGTATTTTATCATAGTAGGATAAAGTTCATTAATCACAGATAATATTTGAATACCAACACGAACACTCTCATAAAAGTCCCTGTTTATTATCATGATTTCAACACCAAAACACGTTTTATTATTATACTTTGGATTTAGAGCTTTTCCAGGTATATCAACGGGTGTAAATACAATTGGATTGAATGAAACCCCAGGGAGATTTTTCTTATTTAATTCTTTAGATAGGGTCTCACCATCAATCCATGGTGCTCCAATCCACTTGAAAGGGTGCAGGGTTCCTCGGCCTTCGCTGATGTTTGTTCCTTCAAGAAGACAAATCCCAGGATAAAGAATCGCCGTTTCTAGATCTGGAATGTTGGGAGAAGGACTTATCCACATTAAATCTGTTTCATCGAACCAGAGATTCCTATTCCACCCTTCCATCAGGATAACCGTTAGTTCTGGAGCGGGATCAATCCACTTTTCTGAGATAATCATTGTACCTAGCTCTCCAACTGTAAGACCATAGCGGATTGGGATGGGATAATATCCTACGAACGATTTGTGAGTTATATCAAGAATTGGTCCTTCAATTTGAATTCCGGAAATAGGGTTTGGCCGATCTAATATCCAAATTGGAATTCCTAGTTCGCCTGCTGTTTCCATTACTAGTCCCAATGTAGAAATATATGTGTAAAATCGAGCGCCAATGTCTTGGATATCATATAATATCAAATCAATTCCTGTCAGCATTTCAGGTGTTGGCTTTTTTGTATTGTTATATAAACTAAAGACTTTTGGGAAATTTAGTATTATGTTAGTGTAGCTGAGTTCTTGTCCAGCAACTTTTTCTCCAAAGAGTCCGTGCTCAGGGGAGAATATAATTTTAAGATGAACATCTTCTAATTCCATCAATCGCTCAAAATTAGGAATCCCATTTTTATCAATTCCCGTCTGGTTCGTAACAAGAGCTAGTGAGAATCCTTTGATTTTGGAATGATATTTATCTAATAAAATATCAATTCCATTTAAAATGATTGTTTTGTTTTTATTTGGTGAACTCTTATGGTTAATGTTTTTTTCAGAAGGATAGGTCAGTTGAATGAATACTACGAAGAGGAGAAATGTCTTAAATTTCATAAAAAGAATATTGGGGATTGAAGCGTTTAGTATAGAATTAATTAGTAAAAGACTTCACTTGTTTTCAATTTTTATGGATTAATTATTTTTCCATTATTTATTGAGATTGGTTAAAAATTTATTAAGTGCTTTTACTCTATTGTCTAATTCCGGATATTGATTTTGGTGTACCAGTGAAATGCAAATTCGAACACCCTTTTTCTTACTTCCGGTAATATCAAGAGGTATGCCAGCAAGCCCAAACTGAAGCAGATAATATAATAATTCACCACTGGTTAAATCTCCTCTTTGAATTGTGAAGTAAAAACCATCTCCCAGGGGTTTTCCTCTGTCATCCGGGTAAGCCAGTGTAAATCCGTTTTTTAAAAATATCTCTTTTGCCTTTTTTGCTCTAACTTTGTAAACCTTTAGGCTGTCTAAGAAATCGAATTCACCTGTACATGCAGATTCAAAAAATGCTGCTAATGCATGTTGAGTAGTTTGAGGAACCCCTGCAGTGGTTGGATATATACCACCATGAATAAATGCGCTTAGAATGGTTTTTGAATTAAAGTATTTTTTCAAATACGGATATTTTCTCGTCATTAATGATTCAGAGGATATTGTAACACTTATTCTTTGTCCTGCATAACTGAATATTTTTGAGCTTGAGATTATAATAAAATAATTTTCAGTAAACTTTGCTATTGTCGGTTGAAATGGAGATTGTCCTGGTTTGCTATAGTCATAACGGAAATCCATCCCCAAATATGCTGAATCTTCAATCCCAATTACATCGTGCTTGGTAAGTAGTTTTCCAATCATTTCTAATTCAGTTTCCGTCAAACAGGTCCATGTGGGATTATTCGGGCTTGACCACAGCAACCCTCCGATTTTCCCGGTAGAAAATAATTCTTCTAATTTATCACCCAATGATTTTCCTCTGTAATCCCACAAATCAATAGACATGTTTTGCAATCCTAAAAACTGGGTTTGTAATTTATTTACAGGAAATCCCGGGTCGATAAATAAAATTGTATCAGAGACTTCTTTTCGTCTACCAGAGATTGCCAGGCTGATGAAACATCCATGCATAGCACCGACAGTTGGGATGCAATTATTTGGAGAGACATGGATATCTAAAAATTGGCGTGCAAATTCAACAGTTGCATTCTTTAGTCTTGGAATACCATCAAATGGAGGATAGGTTGAAGGCAGCATTTCGTTTTCGGTTAACATTTTTATTTCTTCACTTGGTCCAATTGGGTTTGATTTCAGGCCGGGGATTCCAAATTCAAAACGTAAAAAATCAACTGAAAATTTATCTGCCAGTTTGTTTACCAAGCTTTGGAGCTCTCTGATACTTATTAAATTGAGATCAATATCGTTTTGATGAATAATATCATCTATTGATTCGGAGTTCAATGGAAATGGCATCTCTGAAAGTTCTGAATTGCTGGTTAATTCAATTTTTTCGACCAATTTTTTTGGTTCGTAGTCTTACTGGTTTAAAAGTTGATAAATTAATGAAAACATTATTTTTTTCTCAATCGTGAAATTTACCCAAATACTTACATACGTATTTATCAAATCTTTTTAGAAGAAAATTCATTATAAATATTTTGGAATAAACAGAAGATTTTGATCTGAAAGTAGATGACTATTTTTTATTATATTTTCGTGTAATAATCATGAAATATTGCTGCCAAAATTGTATTTATTCCAGTTTTCAAGAAGTGTAAATATGACTGAAAAAAAAGAACAGTTATTTCAGGATAAAATTGATGCTGGATTAAAAATTGAGCCGAAAGACTGGATGCCGGATAAATACCGCAAGCATCTTATTCGACAGATATCACAGCATGCCCATTCGGAAATCATCGGTATGCAGCCTGAAGGTAACTGGATCACTCGTGCGCCATCTTTGAGAGCAAAAATGGTGCTCATTGCTAAAGTTCAGGATGAAGCTGGACATGGTTTGTACCTGTATAGTGCCACTGAAACACTAGGAATTACCCGCAGCGAATTAATTGAGCAGCTTCAGACAGGGAAGGCAAAATATTCAAGTATCTTTAATTATCCCACACTAAGCTGGGCAGATATGGGCGCTATCGGATGGCTGGTTGACGGGGCAGCAATTGTGAACCAGCAATCTTTGCGCAGGACATCCTATGGCCCCTATTCCCGCGCTATGATCAGGATTTGTAAAGAAGAGAGTTTCCATCAACGCCAAGGCTATGAGATCATGTCTAAAATGTCCAACGGAACTCCAGAGCAGCAGGAAATGGCACAGGATTCCCTGAACCGCTGGTGGTGGCCAGCTCTTATGATGTTCGGTCCCCACGATTCAGATTCAGCCCATACATCCAATGCCATGAAATGGAAAATTAAGCGGGGAACCAATGATGATCTACGCCAGCTTTTTGTGGACAGGACTGTGAAGCAGGCGGATCTCATAGGATTGGAAATTCCCGATCCCGATCTCAAATGGAATCCTGAATCCAAACATTATGATTTTGGTGAAATTGACTGGGAGGAGTTCTGGGAAGTAGTAAATGGTAATGGATTCTGCAATAAAGAACGAATTAATAATCACACCAATGCACACACTGAAGGCAATTGGGTGCGGGAGGCAGCATTGGCTTACGCAGAAAAAACACAAAACGGAGATTTGAAATGAGTGAAAAAAAAATACCAGCCTGGGAAGTATTTATCCAGCCCAAAACCGGGGCATCATTTCAGCATGCTGGAAATGTTCATGCCACGGATAAGGAAATGGCTCTCCAGAATGCCCGAGAACTTTACACCCGCCGTCAGGAAGGTACTTGTATTTGGGTAGTAAAAACGGAAAACATCGTCTCCTCCAGTCCTGAAGATCAAGCTTCATTTTTTGATCCGGCAGATGATAAAGTGTATCGCTATCCCGCTTTCTTTAAGGTGTCGAAAAAAGCAAAAGGATTATAATGGCTAAAGATTCGCTCTATAAATATGTACTGGCTCTTGGAGATGATGCCCTCATTTTAGGCCAGCGGCTGTCCCAGTGGGCATACAGAGCTCCTTTTCTGGAAGAAGATATTGCACTCAGCAACATCTCGCTAGATATGTTTGGCAGAGCCAATTTATTATTGGAATATGCTGCCACTCTAAAAGGAAATGGTATCACAGCAGACGATCTTGCTTTTAAACGAAATGAAAGGCAATTCACCAATCGTATTCTCTTTGAACGGCCCAATGGGAATTTTGCAGATACTATGGTGCGCCAGTTTTTTCTGGATGCATTTTATAAATTATTTTTACAGAAATTAACTGGAAGTAAGGATGAACAACTATCAGCCATTGCCCAAAAATCCATTAAGGAAACTGCCTATCATTTTCGCCATTCATCGAAGTGGGTCATCCGATTGGGTGTTGGCACAGCGGAAAGCCATACGAAGGTCCAGTCAGCTATTGATAATTTATGGATGTTCACCAATGAATTATTTGAGATGAATGAGATTGATAATGAAATGCTTCAGCAGAAAATAGGTGTTGATTGTTCATCACTAAAACAGGAATGGATTAAAATAATTGATGAAGTCCTTGCAGAGGCCACCTTGAAGAGACCTGAGAATATCCACATGACTACTGGCGGCAGGGAGGGAATTCATACTGAACATTTGGGACATTTATTATCGGATATGCAGTATCTTCAACGTGCCTATCCTGATGCCAAATGGTAAAGGAAATTTCCACTACGGTAATTTGGGAATTATTAAAGACTATTCCCGACCCTGAAATTCCTGCTGTATCTATAGTAGATTTAGGAATCGTACGGAATGTAGAATTTAATAATAATCAACTCAAAATTACCATCACACCAACCTACAGCGGCTGCCCCGCATTTTCTTTTATGAAAGAGGAAATCGTCCGTCATTTGGAAACAGATGGTATCACTAATTACCAAATTGACATTTCCCTGGCTCCGCCTTGGACCACGGACTGGATGAACGATGCCGTAAAAACAAAGCTGAAAAAATCCGGAATTGCACCACCTTCTTTGGAAGTGGCCTGTCCCCAGTGTGAATCTCAACAGGTCGAAGTCATTAGCGAATTTGGTTCCACCGCCTGTAAGGCTTTGTATAAATGTTTAGATTGTTTAGAACCATTTCACCATTTTAAGCAGATTTAAATGCCATGATCCTATTTGAAAAAATAGATGCAATTGGGAAAACAACCCTAAACCGCCCGGAGAAATATAATTCTTTTGTCCGGGAGATGGCATTGGCTCTGCAAAATATTTTAAATGATTGCGCCAATGATGATAGCATTCGCTGTATTCTCATTACCGGTTCGGGGAAAGCATTCTGCGCCGGACAGGATTTAAAAGAAGCCACCGATCCTGAAGGACCGGAAATTGAGCAAATTGTTCGGGAGCATTATAATCCCATTATCAGGAAAATTCGTGAAATTGAGAAACCGGTGATAGCTGCAGTAAATGGCATAGCTGCCGGGGCAGGTGCCAATGTAGCATTGGCGTGTGATATTGTGGTGGCAGGCAAATCAGCAAACTTTATTCAGGCCTTTAGTAAGATTGGGTTAATTCCAGATAGCGGCGGTACCTACTTTTTACCCCGTTTAATTGGGCTCCCAAAGGCAACCGCCCTCATGATGACGGGCGAATCGATATCTGCTGAAAAAGCGGAAAAAATGGGAATGATCTATGCCGTGTATGAGGATGCTGAGTTTGAATCCAAATCATTGCAGTTGGCAAAATCTATTTCTGAAATGCCTACAAAAGGATTGGGATATACCAAAAGATTGCTCACCCATTCTCTCAATAATTCTCTGGATGAACAATTGGATTTAGAAGCTGAAACACAGGCGCTCTCAGCCAAATCGGAAGACCATAAAGAAGGTGTCCAGGCATTTTTAGAAAAACGACCCCCGGTATTTACCGGCAAATGAGCAATAAAATTTCTGTAATAGGTGCCGGCACTATGGGATCTGGAATTGCACAAGTGGCAGCATCAAATAGTTGTCAGGTTACTATTGTTGATTCCTTTCCACAGGCATTAGAAAGTTCCCAATCCAAACTAAAGTCAATTCTCAATCGTTTGGTTGAAAAAGGAAAAATGAATGAGGACAAAACCCAACATATTTTAGCAAATATCAACTGGACTTCAGAAACGGAAGAGATTGCTGATAGTGATCTGGTAATTGAAGCTATTGTTGAAAATCTAGAAATCAAGCAGAAATTATTTTCTCAAATGGAATCATTGGTATCAGAGGACTGTATTTTAGCTACCAATACTTCATCACTTTCAGTGGCAGGCATCGCATCTGCCTGTAACAATCAAACCAGGATTGTGGGCATTCATTTTTTTAATCCGGTACCTTTGATGAAATTGGTGGAAGTAATTCCCACCGAAAAAACAGATGAAAGATTAGTAAAAGAGGTAAAATCCATTTTGGAGGGTTGGGGAAAAACGGTGGTTACCGCCAAAGACACACCCGGTTTTATTGTGAATCGGGTAGCGCGGCCATTCTACGGAGAAGCACTGAAAATTTTCGAAGATGGCATTGCCGATTTTGCCACTATTGATTGGGCAATGAAGGAGTTTGGCGGATTTCGTATGGGTCCATTTGAACTCATGGATTATATTGGAAACGATATTAATTATTCTGCCACCAAAGCCGTGTATGATGGAACCAACCATGATCCCCGCTATAAGCCCTCTCCTACACAAAGGAAAATGATGGACGAAGGATTGCTGGGTAGAAAATCCGGTAAAGGTTATTTTGATTATTCAGAAAGCGCTGTTAATCCTGAACCTAAAAAGAATGAGGAATTAGGTAGGGAAATATTCAACCGGATTTTAGTCATGCTTATTAATGCTGCGGCTGATGCTTTGAACGGATCCATTGCTACCCGGGAGGATATTGACATTGCCATGACTACAGGTGTGAACTATCCCAAAGGACTGCTGAAATGGGCAGATGATATCGGATTAAATATACCCCTTTCTCAATTAAAAGAACTCCATTCTCAATATGGAGATGACCGCTATATTGCCAGCCCATTGCTCATAAAAAAGGCAAGTGAAAATTCTACATTTTATTCATGATTACACTCAAAAAATTTCATTTGCCCCGTCCTTTAGAGCGGGGATTATTTAAAAGACAACAAGTTAGGGGTTTTTCCGCCTGCCGGACGGGCAGGAACCCTTTTATTGAGGGTTTCCTTTTATGAATCAGTCCGATACTAATCAGGATAATCAGGAAATTGCTTATTTTAAGGGCACCGTATATCGTACTACCAAAGATTGGTTTTCGGAGGATGAATGAGAAATAAAGACTCCTATATAATTGATGCAGTACGGACTCCTATAGGTAAATTTGGAGGAACCTTATCACAAGTCCGAACCGATGATTTAGCTGCCCACGCCATTCGTTCTTTAATGGACCGCCACGATTTTGATCCGGTAGAAATTGATGATGTCATAATGGGCTGCGCCAATCAGGCTGGAGAAGATAACCGCAATGTGGCCCGAATGGCATTATTATTGGCAGGGCTTCCATTTTCTGTCCCCGGTGAAACAGTGAATCGTCTCTGTGCTTCAGGAATGTCCGCTATCATCCATGCCCATCGTGCTATTCAATCGGGAGATGGTGATTTATTTATTGCAGGTGGCGTGGAAAACATGACCCGTGGTCCCTGGGTGATTTCCAAAGCGTCCAAACCATTCGGCAGGGATTCACAAATGGAGGACTCCAGTTTTGGCTGGCGCTTCATCAATCCCAAAATGCAGGAAATCTATGGCACTGAGGGAATGGGACAAACAGCAGAAAATCTGGCTGAGAAATATGACATTAATCGGAATGATCAGGATGCTTTCGCATATCATTCCCAGATGAAAGCAGCATTAGCTCAAAAAGAGGAAATTTTCGAAAATGAAATTATCTCGGTCGAAATACCCCAACGAAAAGCCGATCCCATCATTTTTAAGGATGACGAATTTGTAAAACCTCATACCTCCATTGAAGGATTGGCGAAACTTAAGCCAGCCTTTAAAAAGGATGGTACCGTCACCGCCGGAAATTCTTCCGGGCTTAATGACGGAGCCGCTGCCATGCTCATTGCTTCAGAAGAGGGTGTTAAGACTCATGGACTAAATCCGTTGGCACGAATTCTTTCATCTGTTGTAGTGGGAGTTGAACCCCGAATTATGGGTATTGGTCCGGTGCAGGCTGCGAATAAAGCCCTTGAAAAATCCGGCTTGAAAATGGATGATATGGATGTCATTGAACTGAATGAAGCATTTTCGGCACAGTCCTTGGCGTGTATCAGAGAATGGGGATTGGCAGATGATGATCCCCGTATAAATCCCAATGGAGGTGCGTTAGCTTTGGGTCATCCCCTAGGCATGACAGGAACACGGATTCTGCAAACCGCTGCCTTGGAACTCCAGAGAAAGCAGAAAAAATATGCCATGGTTGCCATGTGTGTAGGTGTTGGACAAGGCTATGCCACGATCATTGAAAAAGTATAGGTAATGGGGAAGTCCAATATAAATCCTGGGGCTTCACAGAAAATTACTGACTACATCAATAATGTAGGTGGCGAATTTCATGAAATCCTCATTCACTTACGAGAAATCCTCACCTCATCAGAAATTGGATTAGAAGAAGACTGGAAATGGGGCGCACCAAATTTTAATTCTAAGGGAATGGTCTGCTGGCTGGCATCCTTTAAAAATCATGTAGGGCTCAATTTTTTCAAAGGTTCTCTTGTCACAGATAAGTATAATCTTTTTGAAAAACAATATGAGGATCAAATTAACCGCATGATAAAATATACTGCCCTTTCGGAAGTGGACAAAGAGCAGTTAAAATATTATTTATTAGAAGCGATGGAACTCAACAGGCAGGGCAAAAAGCCAACACCCAAAAAAATTGCAGCAGATTTTCCTGAAGATTTTCAAAATGCGCTAAACGATAATCCAAAAGCACGGGATTTTTTTAATAGTCTGGCACCATCCTACAAAAAGGAATACCTTCAATGGGTAGCAACTGCTAAGCAGGAAGCCACTCGGTTCAAGCGGTTAAATACCAGTATTGAATGGCTCAGTGACGGTAAAAAGAAATCCTGGAAATATGAGAAATGTTAAATGATTTACGAATTTAATGGCTATAAGCCGGTAATTATGGAATCTGCTTTTATCCACCCTCAAGCGACAGTGACGGGGAATGTCATTGTTGGTAAAAAAGTATATATTGGTCCCGGGGCTGCCGTTCGGGGAGACTGGGGTGAAATCATTATTGAGGATGGTTGCAATGTGCAGGAAAATTGTACAATTCATGTCTTTCCGGGAAAGTCTGTGTTGCTGAAAGAAGGTGCTCATATTGGACATGGAGCAGTCATTCACGGGGGAAATATTGGGAGAAATACGCTTATTGGGATGAACTCTGTTGTCATGGATGATGCGGAAGTGGGTGATGAATGTATTGTGGGCGCCCTCTGTTTCATCAAAGGAGAAATGCAAATTCCAAACCGGAAATTGGTGGTGGGTAATCCTGCCATAATTAAGGGAGACATTTCCGATGAAATGCTTGACTGGAAATCTACCGGAACCAAAATTTATCAACAACTCCCGGAGGATTGTTATAATTCCTTGCGAGAATGCGAACCCTTACGGGAAATCCAAAAGGATCGCCCATCTCAAACAACTCATTTTAAACCATGGAAAGAGACCAAGAAATAATGAATTATCAAAATTACGCAAGGGGGAAATGGGTGAACGGAGATGGGGACGGCACCCCTCTTTTTAATGCCATTACCGGAACAGAAATAGGGAGGGCAAGCAGTAAGGGATTAGACTTTTTCCAAATGATGGATTATGCCCGTAAGGTTGGCAGTCCCTTCTTAAGAAAAATGACATTTCAACAGAGAGGTTTAATGCTAAAAGCGCTGGCGCTTCATTTACATGGCATTAAGGATAAGTTTTATGAATTGAGTGCTGCAACCGGCGCTACCAAAATGGACTCATGGATTGACATCGAAGGCGGAATAGGCAACCTATTTGCCAACGCATCCCTGCGAAAACAATTCCCGGATTTACCCTATTATGTGGATGGCGAGGCTGCAAAACTCTCCAAAGGAGGTTCGTTTATAGGTCATCATATTATGGTGCCGAAAGAGGGTGTAGTAATTCATATCAATGCTTTTAATTTTCCCATTTGGGGTATGCTGGAAAAGATTGCGGTAAACCTCATGGCTGGCATGCCCGCCATTGTGAAGCCGGCAACCCTCACCTGCTATTTAACAGAACTCATGGTACGGGAAATTATTGCAACAGACATTCTACCGGAAGGTGCGCTCCAGCTAATTTGCGGTTCCGCCAATGGAATTTTAGATCATATCATGTGTGAAGATGTGGTAACCTTTACCGGCAGTGCTTCCACAGGACAAATGCTAAAATCTAATCCCAAAATTATTGAAGAAGCGGTACCCTTTAATATGGAAGCGGACTCATTAAATGCTTCCATTTTGGGTGAGGATGCAACACCGGGAACAGCGGAGTTTGATCTATACATCAAAGAGGTACAGAGAGAAATAACCGTTAAAGCCGGTCAAAAATGTACTGCAATTCGTAGAATAATTGTGCCTGAAAAATTGGTGGATGATGTTCAGTCAGCTTTGAGCCATCGCCTTTCGAAAACGGTCATTGGGGATCCCTCTGTTGAAGGAGTTCGCATGGGCTCTTTAGCTGGACGACCGCAGGTAGAGGAAGTTTCTGAAAAAGTAAATTTACTGGCTAAATCTCAAGAAATTGTTTTCGGAGATGTAAATGAATTTGAAGTTACCGGTGCCGATAAAAATAAGGGTGCCTTCATCTCGCCTATCCTGTTTTTAAATGACAGTCCATTTGAAAGACGGGACTGCCATAATATAGAAGCTTTTGGTCCCGTTTCAACCATTCTCCCCTATAAAAATTTGGATGAGGCCATAGAATTATCCCGAATGGGAAAAGGTTCTTTGGTTTGTTCCATTATTACTGCGGATAACAATATAGCCAAGGATTTTGTCATGGGCGCTGCTTCTATGCACGGCCGAATTCTGGTGCTGAACAGCGACTGTGCCAAAGAAAGTACCGGTCATGGTTCACCCATGCCGTTGCTCACCCATGGAGGTCCCGGAAGAGCTGGAGGCGGAGAGGA
The DNA here is from genome assembly GCA_012964235.1 of Fidelibacterota bacterium. GTDB lineage: Bacteria > Fidelibacterota > Marinisomatia > Marinisomatales > UBA8229 > UBA8229. Next base: position 34,932 of record DTUJ01000094.1, on the reverse strand, counting down.
AATGGGAGGGAAAAGAGGCATTATGCACTATCTCCAGCGCACTGCAATTCAGGGGCATCCCACTACCATTACGGCATTGACAAGTCAATACCAATATGGGGGAAAGCAGACAGAATCAAGTCCCCATGTTTTCCGCAAGCATTTTGAAGAAATTGAAATTGGTGAAACGGTGACAACAGATACGCATCTGGTAACCATTGAAAACATCGAAGATTTTGCAGAACTTAGCGGTGATAAATTTTATGCTCACATGGATGAAAATGCCCTGGACGGTACCATCTTTACCGAACGAGTTGCCCACGGATATTATATCCTGTCCAAAGCAGCAGGTTTGTTTGTAGATCCTCCCAAGGGACCCGTATTGTTAAACTATGGAATTGATGAATGCCGTTTCACCAAACCGGTCTATCCGGGTATGACCATTGCAGTTCGTTTTACAGCCAAAGAAAAAATAGAGCAGGAAAAACGATCAGAGGATGACATTGCCAAGGGAATTGTTAAATTTTTGGTGGATGTCTATGATGATGAGGGCGAGACCGTCATGCTGGCAACCATATTAACGATGATCAAAAAGAAAAATCAGGATTAAATTATGAATCCCTATGTGAAATTAGATATTGAAAATAGAATTGGAACTATCGAGTTTTTCCACCCTCAGAGCAATTCACTTCCCGGAGATATTCTGCAAAAATTAGCGGATACCATAACTGAAGCAGGAAACAATGATAAAATTTTAGTGGTGATTTTAAAATCCGGAGGTGATAGAGTCTTTTGTGCGGGAGCATCCTTTGATGAACTGATGGCAATAGAAAATGAAGCACAGGGAAAACAGTTTTTCTCCGGATTTGCCAATGTCATAAACGCTGCCCGAAAATGCCCCAAGTTCATTATTGGCAGAGTTCAGGGGAAAACAGTAGGCGGCGGAGTGGGCATGGCATCTGCTACAGATTACTGTTTTGCAACCAAATTTGCATCGGTGAAACTTAGCGAACTGGCTATTGGTATAGGTCCATTTGTGGTGGGTCCGCCCATTGAACGAAAAATTGGACCATCTGCTTTCAGTCAGCTCACCATCAATGCAACTCAGTGGCATTCTGCGGACTGGGCAAGAGAGAAAGGATTATTCGCAGAGGTCTATGACTCCGCTGAAGAAATGGATACAGCTATTCAAACGTTGGCTGAAAAGTTGGCAGCATCTAATCCCGATTCTATGAGAGGACTTAAAGAGGTTATGTGGGAAGGCACCAATCATTGGGACAATTTATTATTAGAACGAGCTGCAATGAGCGGAACACGGGTGTTGTCAAAATTTGCAAGGGAAACACTGGAAAAACTTAAAAAAGGGTAAATGGCTCCAAAGAATATTTCTGTTTCTCCAAAAATACTTCATAGAGCGTATGACCTCATGTGTACTGCAAAGGCTATGACGGATATTTACGAAGAGAATAAGGATGTGGCTTCCAAGTATGTGCATGCCACTTCACGGGGACATGAGGCCATTCAGATTGCCGTGGGGATGCAGCTTAAAGCTCAGGACTGGGTAGCACCCTACTACCGCGATGATGCCCTGCTCCTCAGTATTGGTATGACGCCATTTGAACTCATGCTACAATTATTGGCAAAGAAAGATGACCCTTTTTCAGGGGGTCGGTCTTATTATTCCCATCCAAGTTTACGGCGGGATGATATGCCTAAAATTCCGCACCAATCTTCGGCAACTGGTATGCAGGCCATCCCCACGACTGGGGTAGCAATGGGGATTCAATATTTGGAAAAACAAAAGCTATCTGAAAAAGATGATTATCCCATTGTCGTTTGTTCCATGGGTGACGGATCCATTACGGAGGGCGAAGTGTCGGAAGCTTTTCATATGGCAGCACTGAAACAATTCCCAATTCTCTATTTAATTCAGGATAATGGGTGGGATATTTCTGCAAGTAATAGTGAGATACGCTCCAACAATATTGTGGACTATGTAAAAGGCTATGATGGGATTGAAGTTTTAGAGCTTGCAGGAAATGACTTTTTACAATCCTATCACACTATTCAAAAAACCATCGAAATAATGCGCAGAGAGCGCCGCCCGTTCTTTGCTCACGCGAATGTCCCTTTATTGAATCATCATACATCCGGAGTGCGCATGGAATGGTATCGTGATGATTTAGCGGAGCACGCCAAGGATGATCCATTGCCAATTCTCAAGAGTCAGTTAAAGGAAATTGGGATTAAGTCAGAAGAGATTGATAAAATTGAGAAAGAAGCGATCAAAAAGGTTGAGGCAGATTTTTTGAGAGCGGGGGATGCCGATGATCCTGACCCTGAAGAGCTATTTGAAAATATTTTTCAATCTACGGAAATAACCGAGGAAACTGGGAACCGTAATCCTGAAGGTGCCAAGGCTACCATGATGGTGGACTGTGCCTTGTTGGGCATCAAAGAACTCATGGAAGAGTATCCCGAATGTTTGCTGTATGGTCAGGATGTTGGGAAGCGATTAGGGGGGGTTTTCCGAGAAGCGGCGACTTTGGCAGATACGTTTGGCGATGATCGTGTGTTTAACACTCCCATTCAGGAGGCATTCATTATTGGCAGTACCGTAGGCATGTCAGCAGTAGGCTGCAAGCCAATCGTAGAGGTGCAGTTTGCAGATTATATTTGGCCGGGATTGAATCAATTATTTACAGAAGTGAGTCGTTCCTGCTATCTTTCTAGAGGAAAGTGGCCCGTCAGCTGTATCATTCGGGTGCCCATTGGTGCCTATGGGAGTGGAGGTCCTTATCATTCGTCTTCCGTGGAGTCTGTTTTGGCTAACATTAAAGGAATCAAAATTGTGTATCCATCTAACAGTGCTGATATGAAAGGACTCTTGAAGGCTGCATATCATGATCCCAATCCAGTTGTAATGCTAGAGCATAAGGGTCTCTATTGGAGCAAGATCAAAGGAACAGAATCAGCAATTTGTCCAGAACCAGATCGGGATTATATTTTACCCTTAGGGAAGGGACATATAATTTTGGAGGCAGAAAAATCACAGATAGAATCTGGAAATTCTCTTACAATCATTACTTATGGCATGGGTGTTTACTGGGGTAAATCAGCCGCAAAAAATTTCCCTGGACAGGTGGAAATCATTGACCTTCGAACCATATACCCTCTAGATGAAGAATTGATTTTTAATTCAGTTAACAAGCACAGCCGCTGTCTGGTAGTTACTGAAGAGCCCAAAGAGAATTCATTTGCTCAGGCATTGGCAGGTAGGATCCAAGAAGATTGCTTCAGTTATTTGGATGCACCGGTATCAGTCATTGGAGCTGAGAATGTTCCGGCGATACCCTTAAATTCCATTTTAGAAGAAAGGTATTTACCCAATGCGAAAAAGATTGTTAAGGCAATAAAAGGATTGTTGCTTAATTAGATAAAATTTTGGGAAAAAATTGATTCCTCTGAGTAAATCAAAGAGATAAGGAGAAAACATGAAAATTAGTCTTTCGATAGTTCTGATTACACTAACCTCATCAGTTCTTTTTTCACATTGTCAGGTTCCCTGTGGTATCTACGACGATGCAGCGAGGATCAAACAAATACAAGAGGATATAACGACTATTCAGAAGGCAATGAAAAATATTAATGAGCTATCAAACAATAAAACTGTACCTCAAGATTTGAACCAATTAGTCCGATGGGTAAATACAAAGGAAGAACATGCGCAACATATTCAGGATGTCATAATGCAGTATTTTTTAGCTCAGAGAGTTAAACCAAAAAATGTTAACGATGAAGGCTATACAAAGTATGTATCTTTGACTATCTCCTGTCAAAAAATTATTTTTCATGCAATGAAGTGTAAACAAAACACAGAAGTATCTTACTCAGAAATACTCCTTAAAGAAGTAAATCTACTTATTGATAGTTATTTTGATGATCATGGAAAATTACACCTAAATGAATTGATGAGTAAGTAATTTTTCTCATGAGTTTGTAGTCAAAGGTTCTGCTGTCCGTAAATTTTTTCAGATATCATTTACTTTCTTCAAATAGCCTAATAGTTTCATCCAATATATTTTCTAATCTTAACTTCAGTTCTATTGTCAATCGATTGATTTCATCTATTTTATCAACTGTGATATAAACACTGTTTGGATTTGTCAGGACTCCAAAGTAGGACATTAGCTGTGTTAAGTTTGTTTGAACACTTTTAAAACTTATGTGATCTGACGCAACGATAATGAGTCCGGCTACTTTTCCAGAAGTATTTTTATAGTTTAGAAATTCGAATACGTTTTTTATGGCGCTGCTGAAAAATGAATTATAAATAGGCGTTCCAATGATCCATACGTCAGCCTCAGTTAGTTTATTTATCAACTCCTTTGTAGTTTGATTATAGTCCTCATTAGACCCATGATACATTTCAATATTTTCGTCAGCAAGATCGATCAGGTCTAAATGATAAGATTTATTATTTAGGTAGTCATGGACATGGCTCATTACATGGATTGTTTTTGATAGTTTACGGGGGCTACCTGAAACAATTGCAATTTTCATGAGATTTGATTAAACAATTATTTTTTTCAACCGGGAAAATGTAACCTAATTATCCACTCTTGATAAAAATATATGTACAATTTGCCATGCATCCTTGATATTATTTGTTTCCAATAGTTTAGCACACGCTTGAAGCAATTCTTCGTTTGTAAAATCAGAATATTTATGTGATGATTTCTTTAATAATGTTGGTTCAGGAATTGTTTCTACGCTCGCTAATCGGGCGAGCAGTTTACCACTAAAAAGAGGGTTCCTCTTTATTGAGTCAGATAAGGTGTCAATGCCGATTGGACAAGTGCGCGGGGCAGGAAGCTCAAACAATCCTTGGTTTGCGCGTGTGTACCAATTAAATCCCATCCGGGCTACCTGATCTACTTTGATTGGATCTATTTTCCCTGAGTCATTAATAATGTCTTTTTTGGCATGAAAATATACAATTTCTCCTAATAAAAGATTACCACCTGCTGGCTTATCACTAAACTGGATATGCTGGGTAAATTTGCATTCCATGATGAGGGGTGACTCCTCTACCCCCGGTGTGGAAACTATCTTACATGGATACTTGGTTAATCCTGATTTCTCAAACTCATCAACTTCTTTGGGATACTCTGCTGCGCAGATATTCATTTGTTCAACCATATCATGGGTTACTACAGAAAGGGTAAATTCTTTGGTATCCAGAATATTAGTGAGAGTATTTTTTGTTTTACCGGTACGACCGCTGAATGCCGGAGAAATCCCCACCATGGGTGGATTTGAGCTGAATGCATTATGATAACTGAAAGGGGCTAAATTAATATGGCCGTCTTTACTTTTACTCCCTGTAAATCCAATGGGGCGAGGAGCTACACTGCTGAGAAGTAATTGATGTCTCTCCCTCAGTTCTAATTTGTTAGGGTCAAATTGCTGGAATTTAGTCACTGAGTATAATTTTATTTATTAATGTTCCCAGTCCTTCAATTTCTAGGGATACTGTATCACCAGGATTCAACCATTGATTGTCAGTGATCTTTGAACCATTCAATTCCAGAAAGCAACCGGTACCGCAGGTACCTGAACCAATGACATCCCCTGGGAAAATATCCACCCCATAACTTACCCGTTCAATGATTTGGGCAAATGTCCAGGTCATATTGGCCAGTGTATCTTCTGATACCTGGATATCATTTACAAAGGCTTTCATTCTTAGATCATAACGATCACCTTCTGCAGAGGACTGCCTAAATGGTTCCAGTTCATCCTTGGTTACCAGCCAGGGGCCAAATGAAGAACCAAAATCTTTACCCTTTGCTGGACCTAGATTAAGTTTCATTTCTTGCATTTGCAACACACGGGCAGAAAAATCATTCATAATCATGAAACCAGCAGTATGATCATCCGCTTCTTCAGTTGATATATTTCTCCCGCTTTTGCCAATGACGGCTGCACATTCCAGTTCAAAATCCAGTTTTTCAGTATGACGCTGACGAACGGGGAAATCTCCCTCCCCAAATACGGCATGATGATTGGTAAAATAAAATATGGGAATTTCATCAAACTCAGGGATCATTTCCAAACCCCGGTTTTGTCGGGCGGTAGCTACATGCTGACGAAAGGCGTATGCATCGCGAACTGATGATGGGTTGGGAACTGGGGAAATTAATTCAACATCTTTGACTGGCATAGTTGGACTTTCATTACGTATAACGGCCCCTGCCAACTGCAACTGCTCTTTCCCTCCTTGAAGAAATTCCAGCATATTATCAGCAATTTGAGAATCTATAGCATTGAGATCATATATCTTACCTTCTTCCAATGCCCCAAATTTTATATTTCCATTTTGTTTATAGCTAATGAGTTTCATTTATATTTCTACTTTTTATTTTAGAATTAATCCATCCAACTCAAAGGATAATTAGCTTCATCAATCCCTAAAGCAGCTTCTGTCACATGCAACGGTTTAAATGTATCTATCATAACCGCTAATTCATCGGTGTGCTTTTTGCCTATGGAACTTTGATATTTTCCCGGCTGAGGTCCATGAGGAAGTCCCATGGGGTGCAGAGTGATGGATTCTTCCTGAATTCCCTGACGGCTCATGAAATCTCCTTTGGAGTAGTAAATGATTTCGTCTGAATCTATATTCGAATGGGGATAAGGCGCAGGAATTGCACTTGGATGGAAATCAAATAAACGGGGGACAAACGAGCAAATGACAAATCCATTTGCCTGAAAAGTCTGGTGTACCGGAGGGGGCTGATGAATACTTCCTACAATGGGTTCGAAATCGTGAATGCTTATGCTCCACGGGAAGTAATAGCCATCCCACCCAATCACATCGCAGGGATGATGGGCGTAAGTATATTCCTGAATTCCCTTTTGAGTTTTTACCTTCACCAGACACTCATTTTTATTGGTAATGGGATCCTGTAATTCCGGTAATTGAATGTCCCGTTCACAAAATGGGGAATGCTCCAATAACTGGCCAAAACGGTTGCGGTAACGATTGGGAGTTTCAACGGGTCCTGCCGATTCAATCACCAACATCCGAACCGTATCAGTTGGGTTCATTTGCCAAATCACACCTCGGGGTATCACTACATAATCACCGGATTTAACGTGCAAATTCCCAAAGTTGGAAATGAATTTTCCTTCCCCGGATTGAATATACAGTACCTCATCGACGGTTCCATTTCTATAGCAATAATCCATATTTTCAGAAACGGCTGCAACTGAAATGATTACATCCGAATTGAAAAACAATGGTATTCTGGCAGACAAAACATCTCCGGTGGTTTTTAAACTCGCTGTTGTAATATGCCGAGCTCTGTGTTTGGTTTTTGCCTTGGATAATTCCTGTTTAAATAATTCACCTACTTTAGAAATTTTGGTTGGACGCTGTAAATGGTACAGATTGCTGTAAATACCGGAAAAACCTTCACGGCTTACCAATTCTTCATAATAAAGACTACCGTCTTCCTTTTTAAAGGCAGTGTGTCGTTTCGGTGGAATTTTTCCCTGTTTATGGTAAAATGGCATGTTTAAATAAGAAAGTTAAAAGTTTCCATCATTACAGATTCCCACGTAACTCTTGTTCACGTTCAATGGATTCAAATAACGCCTGGAAATTCCCCTGTCCAAAACCACGGGAGCCTTTCCGTTGGATAATTTCTATAAATAAAGTTGGGCGGTCTTCTAATGGTTTGGTAAACAATTGCAGTAAATAGCCTTCTTCATCCCGATCCACTAATATTTTTAATTTTTTCAATACGGCCATATCTTCATCAATTGGGCCAACTCTCTTTTCTAAATCATCATAGTAAGTGTCAGGTACATCTAAAAAGTCCACTCCATTTGTCCGTAAAGCTGTGATAGATTTAATAATATCTCCCGTTAAGATTGCCAAATGCTGAACACCTGCGCCTTCATTAAAATCCAAATATTCTTCAATTTGGGATTTCTTGATTCCTTTTGCCGGCTCATTAATGGGCAATTTAACTTTCCAGTTTTTTGATCGAACCACGATAGATTTTAGGGATGAATACTGCGTACTGATATCCGTTTCATCAAACCGAACGAAAGTGGTAAATCCAAATATTTTTTCGTAAAATTTCTGCCATTCATCCATCTTGCCAGTTTCTACATTTCCTACCACATGGTCAATGGTAATAAGAGCAGTATCGGGGCGGGAGATATTCGGGAGATTTATCAGTTCAAATCCCGGTGCCCATAATCCAGAGTAATTTGAATCGTAAATAAAGGAATGAATGGTATCACCATAGGTCTTAATGGAAGATTTGCCATATTCTCCATTGTCATTTTTTTCTGCTGTTGGTTCCTGAACACTTTCAGCACCCCGGGACAGGCAGGAATCAAAGGCAGTCTTGTCGCAATCCACTGAGAAGGCAATATCATAAATTCCATCTCCATGCTTTTTTAACCAATCTGATCCGGGATGGTCTGAACTGAGGGGGGTGGTAAAGACAAAGAATTGGTGATTCTTTTTCAGAACGTAGGATACCTTTTCCCGCACACCCGTTTCAGGTCCGCAATAGGCATAAAGTTCAAATCCAAATGCAGATCGGTAATAATGAACAGCCTGTTTGGCATTGCCTACAAAATATTCCACATGATGAAAATCATGGATAGGAAAATATTCTGTACCGTTCCACTCAGTAGAGATTAATGCCATTTTCAAGTTACCTTTTAATTATATGAGAAATGTGATCAAAAAATATTGAGTTTTCTTCCTTGGTTCCGGTAGTGACCCGAACACATTCCGGCAGTCCAAACCCGGATAAATGACGGAGTATTACTCCTCTTTGAAGCATTGATTTACAAAATGATTTTGCAGCCTTTTCGTTTTTAAAAACCAATGTAAGAAAATTTGCTACGGAGGGTAGATATTCTAACCCATAATTATCAAATGATTTTTCCATCCCGGCGATTCCCTCTTCATTCAATTTCAAAGAATGTCGGAGATAATTCTGATCGTTCAATGCAGCAATAGCAGCAATCTGTGCCGGTGTTGATGGTTCGAAAGGCAATTTTACTTTCATGAGATTCTTGATTATATCTTTGTGGGCAAAGCCATACCCGATTCTAAAACCCGCCAGACCGTATGCTTTCGAAAATGTCCTTAAGGTGATTACATTGTCATATCTATAATGCATAGAATCAGGGTAATCTAATACATCTTTTGCATATTCAAAATATGCTTCATCCAGGAGAACCAAAACACGATTCGGAACTTTGGACATGAACGCATCAAATTTTTTGACATTAAAATAAGTTCCGGTAGGATTATCAGGATTCGCTAAATATATAATCTTTGTATGATTATTTATAGCTTTTGCCATTGATGCTAAATTATAATGGTAATGATCCATTGCAATCCAATTGGTTTTGAAACCACTGGCATTTGCCAAAACTCGAAAGCCTATAAATGAATTTTTTACGGCTATTATTTCGTCTCTCTTTCGAAGAAAAGTCCGCATAATTGTAGACATTATTCCTTCGCTTCCTGCGCCCAAAATTACGTTTTCTACCTTCACATTAAAACGGGTTGCCAACATCTTTCTTAAATCAAATGCGGCTGAGTCCGGGTATCGATTATAATCAAAAAGAGCGTTTTTTACAGCATCCAGAGCCAAAGGAGAAGGCCCACTTGGATTTTCATTGGAAGCAAGTTTAATAACATATTTGAGGCCTAAATCTCGTTTTAGGCGGGAAATTGATTTCCCAGGCGTATAAGGGGAAAGATTCTTAATGTGTTCTGGTACTAAAGACATAATTCTTACTTAATAATATGTTATATTTGTTCTTCATTTTAAAATAAATTGGTTTTATAATTTCACGGAAACATATATTAAAGTTGGCATACAATTTATAAATTAATACGTGGATTTGATTAATAAATAAGGAATTTCTTTTTAATGTTTTTCCCTCACCGATTAAATTCATCCCTGATTCTAGGATAAACACAATTCAATGAGCAAAAAAAATAAAGAAAATAATTATCAGGACTATCTCAGAATAAATGATCTCTTGAATTTGCAAAATCCCCTTAGTGAAAAAAGTGGAATGATAGCGCATGAGGAGATGTTGTTTATAATTACTCACCAGGTGTACGAATTGTGGTTTAAACAAATTTTATATGAACTTGATTCCATTCTCACGATTTTTCAAAACGATTATATTGTTGAAAAAGAAATGGGAGTTATTAACTCCCGGATCTTGCGAATTATTGAAATCCAAAAAATATTATTAGATCAGATTACAGTTTTAGAGACAATGACACCATTGGATTTTTTGGAGTTTCGTGATTTACTTGTCCCTGCTTCAGGTTTTCAAAGCGTACAATTCAGGTTGTTAGAAATAAAAATGGGGTTAAAATCTTCCGATCGAATATTTTTTGAAAAACAAAGTTATAAAAATAGTCTGGATTCTTCGCAAAAAAAGATTTTATCCAAAGCTGAAAAAAAGCCTTCTCTATTTGATGGTGTAAATAATTGGCTCAATCGAATGCCATTTCTTGATTTTGAAGGATTCAAATTTTGGGATTCTTATCAGAAAGCGGTAAGCCAAAGTCTCCAAAACCAGAAAAATATATTCCTCAAAGACAGTACAATATCTTTACAGGAGAAGAAACAATTGGAGAAGGAGCATAATATATCGTATAAAAATTTCATTGCAATTTTTGATAATAAGAAACACAATGTATTGGTGAAAAATGGTAAGAGAAGATTGTCCTACAAAGCAATGCAAGCATCCTTATTAATTTTTCTATATCGTGATGAGCCAGTTCTTCATTTACCCTTTAATTTGTTGACGAATTTAATCGATATGGAAAAATATTTAACTTCATGGAGGCATTTGCATTCACAAATGGCTCTCCGCATGATAGGAAAAAAGATAGGAACCGGAGGATCGCCAGGATACAGTTATTTGAAAACGACTCTAGAGAATCAAAAAATATTTTCAGATTTTATGGATTTAACGAGCTATTTCTTGCCCCGGTCTAAACTCCCGAAACTCCCGCGGAATTTCCAGAAAAATCTTGGGTTTTATTATGCACGATTAGAGGATAATAAATAATGAAATTTGATTTTTCAAAAATGCGTGCCCTTGTTTGCGGAAGTACAAAAGGTATGGGAAAAGCGACGGCTTTGCAATTTGCAGAATTGGGTGCTGAAGTTATTTTAGTAGCAAGGAACAAGGCATTGTTAAAAGAAACAATTGCAATGCTCCCTACCATAAATAACCAGAGTCATCATTTTATTTGTGCAGATTTTTCTAAACCAGAAACCTTGGAAAAAGCTGTAAATGAGATTGTAACAAAGGATAATCCGGTTCATATATTAGTTAATAACACTGGAGGTCCGCCTCCCGGAGAACTTGTAGATAGTAACCTTGAAAGATTTTACCAGGGATTTTCTCAACATATCATTTGTAATCAAATTCTTGTGAAAGCAGTCATTCCTGGTATGAAAAAAAATAAGTACGGCCGTATTATCAATATTATTTCAACTTCTGTGAAACAACCGATCAAAGGATTGGGAGTTTCAAATACAATTCGCGGAGCAGTAGCATCCTGGGCAAAAACCTTGTCCAATGAAGTAGCTCCTTTTGGGATCACTGTAAATAACATTCTTCCCGGTGCAACCAACACTGGCCGCTTGACTTCGCTATTTCAACACATAGCTAAAGAAAAAAATATGAGTCCGGAAAAAATAAAAGAAGAATGGGTCCAGATGATTCCAGCTGGTAGAATCTGTGAGCCAGAGGAAATAGCAAATGCTATAATATTTTTGGCCTCCCCCTTTGCAGCTTACATTAACGGGATAAACCTCCCTGTAGACGGTGGAAGATTATCATGTCTGTGATTAATGGTGTGAAATTCAAAAGAAATAAATTTCAGTTTTCCAGATTAACAAATCTTGATGGTCAATACGTACGGGAAAAAATAAAGTCGTTTTTGCAAGAAGATGGCAGCGAAGATGATATCACCACAAATTATTCAGTAGATACGTCCATGAAAATGGAAGCTGTACTGATTGCAGAGGAAGAATGTGTGGCCGCCGGTTTGTCAATCCTACCCCATTGTTTTCCAAAAGATATAATGATACAATCCTTTATTATGGATGGTGACATAGGAAAAACAAATGAAGTTTTAGCAAAAATTCGTGGTTCAGCACGAACAATACTGAAACGTGAGAGAGTTGTATTGAATTTACTGCAAAGACTTTTCGGAATTTCGACAAAAACCCGCCAGTATGTAGAACGAACCCAAAACTATAATTTCAAAGTGTTGGATACAAGAAAGATGACTCCCGGGTTAAGAATGTTTGAAAAATTTGCTGTGGCGGTTGGCGGTGGTTATAATCATCGATTGGATTTGAGTACTGCAGTATTGATAAAAGATAATCACATCATTTCTGCAGGAGGATTGGAGCCAGCGGTTAAAAAAATCCAGGATTCAAATCCGGGAATCCCAATCGAATTGGAGGTAGATACTCTTAAACAATTAGAGCAGGGGCTAGATTTGAATGTTGATGGATTTTTATTAGATAACATGTCGCCGGAAATGGTGAAGAAAGCGTTAAAGATAGTGAATGAACATCCGAATGGTACGGATGTTTTTGTGGAAGCTTCCGGGGGAATTCATTTAGATACGATTGGTGCTTATGCAGAAACGGGCATTCATGCTTCTTCCGTTGGATCGCTTACTACAAAAGTGAAGAATATTGACTTAAAACTGGAGATAAATCCTATTTAGAAATGCTGAAAATAATGAATTATATAAATGGTGAATTAGTTCCTCCAGCTTCCAGAAAATACCTGAAAAATGTCTGCCCATCTACCGGTGAAAATTATTCCCTGATTCCGGACAGTGATAAAAACGATGTGAATCAAGCTGTAGAAGCTGCGCAACAAGCGTTTAAATCGTGGAGTAAAACACCGAAGCGGGAACGGTCAGATATCCTTATGAAGCTGGCTGATGAAATTGAAAAACATAGTGATGAACTTATTGCTGCGGAAAGCAAGGATAACGGAAAGCCGAAATGGCTTGCCCAGGCGGTTGACATACCTCGTGCACCCGAGAACTTCAGATTTTTTGCAACAGCTATTCTCCATTTTAATTCAGAAATTCATGAAATGGATGGACAGGCTCTAAACTATACGTTACGACAGCCAATTGGTGTTGCCGGCTGTATCTCTCCCTGGAATCTTCCACTGTATCTTTTAACCTGGAAGGTTGCGCCGGCATTAGCTGCTGGAAATACTGTTGTGGCAAAACCATCGGAAGTAACCCCGATGACAGCGTTTATTTTCAGTAAAATTTGCCAAAAATCCGGCTTACCAAAAGGAATATTAAATATCGTTCATGGAACTGGAGAAAAAGCAGGAGATGCTCTCACTCGACATCCGGATGTGCCAATAATTTCATTCACTGGAGGAACAGAAACAGGCGGGAAAATTGCTGCCGCCACCGCTCCATTTTTTAAAAAACTATCATTAGAGATGGGTGGGAAGAATCCTAATATTGTTTTTTCTGATGCAGAATTTGATAACGCTGTGGAGATGGCAGTGAAAGCATCCTTTTCAAATCAGGGACAGATTTGCCTCTGTGGTTCACGTCTTTTTGTCCAGGAAGATATTTACGATAAGTTTAAATCTGACTTCCTTGAAAAAACCAGAAACTTGGTGGTTGGCGATCCCCGGGATAACTCAAGTAATCTGGGAGCTATAGTGTCAAAGCAGCATATGGAAAAAATCTTATCTAAGATTGAACAGGCCAGGAATGAAGGTGGAAAAGTCTTAACGGGAGGAAAACGTCTTCAGTTAGAGGGAGAACTGAAAAACGGCTATTATATTGAACCCACCATTATAGAAGGACTCCCGGCAGACTGTCAAACGAATCATGAGGAAATATTTGGGCCTGTAGTTTCCATGATTCCTTTTAAGTCAGAAGAAGATGTCATCAGCATGGCTAATTCCACACGCTATGGACTTTCAGCCAGCATATTTACTTCAGATGTGAGTCGGGCTCACCGGGTCGCTTCCGCTATTGATTCTGGAATAGTTTGGGTCAATACTTGGTTGCTCAGGGATTTGCGAATTCCTTTTGGTGGAATGAAAAGTTCAGGAATCGGAAGAGAAGGAGGATTTAACTCGCTTCAGTTTTTTACAGAATCAAAAAATGTGTGTATTAAAATATGAATTTAGATAAAATTGAAAGCAAGAATGCACCAGAACCAGTAGGCTTATACCCCCATGCCCGAAAAGTTGGTAATTTTCTCTTTTTATCCGGAGTGGGACCACGAGAACGAGGTAAAAAAGAAATCCCCGGCGTTGAGTTGGGTGGGAGCGGGGGAATTATATCCTATGATATTGAGGTCCAGTGCCATTCAGTTTTTAAAAATGTTAGGTCAATTTTGGAAGATGCAGGGTCAAGTTGGAACCAACTGGTGGATGTAACCATATTTCTTACAAATATGAAGGTTGATTTTCCAACTTTTAACCGGCTTTACGGTGAATATTTCAAGACCAATCAACCGTGCCGGACGACAATAGAGATCAAGTCCCTACCTACCCCAATAGCAATTGAACTTAAATGTATTGCAACCATCTAAAAACAGTGATCAACGATAAAATTTTTATGTCTTTTTGGGTTAAAAGGAATCATTAGTGCTACCGCCAATTGACTTTAAAAACTGGATTGAAGAGAACCGCCATCTGCTCAAACCACCCGTTGGGAACAAGGTGGTTTACAAAGATACAGAACTCATCATAATGGTGGTGGGCGGACCCAATACACGAAAAGATTATCATATCGATGAAGGCGAAGAATTTTTCTACCAACTAAAGGGTAATATGGTCTTGCGCATTATGAAATCAGGAAAACCGGAAGATATTCACATTAAGGAAGGCGAAATTTTCCTGCTGCCACCCAAAATACCACATTCACCACAGAGATTTGAGGATACTGTGGGCCTGGTTGTAGAGCGAAAGCGTCATGCTGACGAACTGGATGGATTTCAGTGGTATTGTGACGAATGCAATGCTCTCTTGTATGAAAAGCATATTGCCCTGACAGATATTGTAGCTCAGTTACCGCCTTTATTTGAGGCTTTTTGGGAAGATGAAGATGGTCGCACCTGCAAAGAATGTAACGCCTACTTGGAAAAACCCTGAATTTGTTTAAAATTGACATTCACACCCATATCCTCCCAGGAAACCTGAATAAACTGACCGAAACGTTTTCGGATCCCCGTTTTCTGCAGTTAGATAAATTAGATGAGCAAAATGCCATACTGAAAAAAGATCAACAGTCCTTTAGGAAAGTAGGCTGCAATTGCTGGCATGCCCCTGAGCGCATCAAAGACTGCAATAAAACCGATGTAGATATGCAGGTCTTATCTACCATTCCCGTATTATTTTCATATTGGGCGGATGATGCAGAATGTTTGAAACTTTCTCAATTTCTTAATGACCATATTTCCCATATAGTCCAGGAAAATCCAGAATATTTTCTGGGGTTGGGCACCATTCCTATGCAAAATGCCGATCTGGCTATTGAAGAAATGGATCGTTGTGTGAATGAGCTGAAATTTCCTGGAATTGAAATCGGATCAAATGTAAATGGTAAGAATCTTTCGGAAGAAGCATTTCACTCCATATTTAAACATGCAGAAAAAATTGGCTGTTCAATATTTGTTCACCCCTGGGAAATGATGGGACAATCTGATATGAAAAAATATTGGCTGCCTTGGCTGGTGGGGATGCCTGCAGAAACATCACGGGCTATTTGCTCAATAATGTTTGGTGGTATTTTGGACAAGTATCCGGCACTTAAAATTGCCTTTGCCCACGGCGGTGGTGCTTTCCCATTTACTATTGGGCGCATTGAACATGGCTTTAATGTTCGCCCGGACCTCTGTGCAATTGACAATGAAAGATTGCCCTCATCCTATCTGGAGCATATATATGTGGATTCACTGGTACATGATGAAAAAGCAATGTCCTTTCTGATTGACACATTGGGGGAAAATCAAATTGCCCTGGGTTCCGATTATCCCTTCCCATTGGGTGAACATCATCCTGGAAAACTGATTGAAGACATGAATTTATCCGACTCCACAAAACAGAGGTTATTGGCTGGTACTGCCTTGGAGTGGCTAGGCTTGGACCAAAGTGAATTCATCCGCAATTAGCCCTACCGATTTAAACTTTGCCCTGGAACAGGATAATTATGATCCGCAGGCTCACTTCAGGGGGAGATTTCACTTCCCTGAAACCGAATCTGGTGAGTCATTTATCTATTTTTCCGGCAATTCTTTGGGACTCCAGCCTGATACTGCAGAGCAATATATAACAGAAGAATTAGACGCCTGGAAAAAGCTGGGTGTTGAAGGACATTTAAATGCCAAACGCCCCTGGCTGCCATATCACGAATTACTAACTCAATACACAGCCGAAATAGCAGGTGCTTTTGAAAAAGAAGTGGTGGTGATGAACTCTTTAACTGTGAACCTGCATTTGCTCATGACTTCCTTTTATCGACCCAAAGGCAAACGAAAAAAAATACTTATTGAGGACAACGCCTTTCCTTCCGATCGATATGCCGTTCAATCTCAGCTGAAAATTCATGGAAATCATCCTAAAGAAGGTTTAATAATACTCAATCCTGATCAGGGGGATACAATTACCACCGAGTGGATTTTTGACTGCTTCCATCATCATGGGCATGAAATTGCACTCGTGCTTATCGGAGGTGTGAATTATTATACCGGGCAAGCCTTTGATATGAAAGCCATTACCAAGAAAGCTCATGAGTACGGATGTTTAGTTGGATTTGATTTGGCCCATGGTGCAGGAAATCTCCATCTTAAATTACATGATTGGGACGTGGATTTTGCGGCTTGGTGTGGTTATAAATATTTGAATGGTGGCCCTGGAGCCCCTTCTGGAGTTTTCATTCATGAACGCCATCTGGGTAAATCAGACATCCCCCGTTTTGAAGGTTGGTGGGGACATGATAAATCAACCCGCTTTCAGATGCCTGATAAGTTTGTACCAACAGCTACTGCAGAAGCTTGGCAGCTCTCAAATCCACCCATATTTTCAATGGCTTCATTATTGGCTAGTCTGGAAATATTCCATGAAGCGGGGATAGAAAGTCTCAGGAAAAAAAGTGAAAAGCTCACATCCTATCTGGAATTACTGCTGAAATCTGAATTGAATGAACATATTACAATTATTACTCCTGTCTCTGTGAGAGGCCGGGGATGCCAACTCTCCATAAGGCTGAAAAATCCAATTTACAATACCATAGATATTCTCCGTGAAAAAGGAGCAGTTTGCGACTGGAGGGATCCGGATGTGCTCCGGGTAGCACCTGTGCCCTTGTATAATTCCTTTGCTGACTGTCATCAATTTGTCCATATTTTGAAAGAGATACTTAATGGATCATGATATGAAAATAATCATTGGTTCTGGTTTGGCAGGTCCCCTTCTGGCTATTTACCTGAGCCAGCGTGGATATCCTGTACAGCTATATGAAAAACGGCCGGATCTTCGGGTAGAAAATATTCCTGAAGGCCGATCTATTAACCTTGCTCTCTCTCACAGGGGAATCAAGGCCATTAAGTCTGCAGGTGTTTTTGATAAAATAGACCCCCTGCTCATTCCCATGAAGGGTCGGATGGTTCATCTCTCTGGTGGAGATATTGAATTCCAGCCTTATAGTATTCATCCTCATGAGTACATCAATTCTGTATCTAGGGGAGAATTAAATAAAATTCTTATGACCAAGGCTGAAGCATCAGGAAAAGTGCAGATTTATTTTGATCATTCGTTATTAGAAATAGATGAGTATACAAATGAACTGATTTTTGAAAATGGAAACCGGGCTCCGGTTGCAGATCACGTTTTTGGAGCCGATGGAGCAGGTTCAGTCATCCGGAAACATATTGACGGGAAAGTATTGTCACCATCTTATGTAGATCCACTGGGCCATGATTACAAGGAGCTTCATATTGCGCCCAGTAAAGATGGCGAGTTTCAATTAGATTCTAGTGCTCTGCATATATGGCCCCGGGGTGAATTCATGCTCATTGCTCTGCCAAATATGGATAAATCATTTACTTGCACATTATTTTTGCCGATCGAAGGCAAAAGGAGCTTTAAATCTCTGAGAACACCAGAATTAGTAACAGAATTTTTTCATACTTATTTTGAAGATGTCCTACCTCTTGTGGAAAACTTTCCCAATGCTTTTTTTGACAATCCTACTGGAAAACTGGGGACAGTTTATACAGATGAGTGGCAATATAATAATCAGTACTGCCTGATAGGTGACGCGGCTCATGCGGTTGTACCCTTTTTTGGGCAGGGCATGAATGCGTCATTTGAAGACTGTGAAGTCCTCATGCAATGTTTGGATGAAGCCCAGGGAAACTGGGAGGGGGTGTGTGAAAAATATAGTTCTGTCCGGAAAGCAGATGGTGATGCCATTGCTAAAATGGCCATAGAAAACTATGTGGAAATGCGAGATTTGGTAACCCGAAAAGAGTTTATACAACAAAAAGAAATAGCCAACATACTGATGGAACGATTTCCTGACCGATTTATTCCCCGATACAATATGGTGAGTTTTACCTCCATCCCCTATTCGGAGGTCTATAGGCGGAGCGCTATTCAGAAAGAAATTATTTCTAAGCTTGATCTTAAGAAACCGGACATAACCGCAGCTGAATCTATGGTCAAAGAAAAGCTGTCCCCCTTGGTATGATTGTATCACTACAGCATCAAAGGAAAGTATACACCCTTGATACATCTCTCTTTGTAGATTTGTCCATCCCCTATCATTTTAATGGGCCCCAGCCCAATTATTATGATGTGAATCCAGGAAGGTTAGTCCCATTAAAATTAGGAAAAAAATCTTACTCAGTTGTGGACGGAGCCGGAAGCAATGTATCAGAAATCAGTATGAATATCCACTGTACGGGTACCCATACAGAATGTGTGGGACATTTGTTGGAACAAAATAATTCAGTGACAGAATGTATTAAGGATCTTTTCTTTCCGGCGGTACTTATAACGGTGCAACCCATACTTTTTTCGGCCTGTGCTGACAACTATCATGTCACTGTTCAAAGAGGTGAACAGGTTATTAACAGGGAATCTCTTGAAAAGGCATTTCAACAGTTTCAGGATTACCGTCCGTTATCCATTATAATCCGGACCCTGCCCAATCCCGTAGAAAAACGATTCTATCGCTATACAGAACAGGTCCCGGTTTTTTTCACCCACGATTCTATTGCTTTCCTGTCAAGTCAAGAAATTCAGCATCTGGTAGTGGATATTCCCAGTCTGGATCGGATGGAAGATGATGGCATTTTGGGTAATCATCGAATTTTCTGGGGTAACGGAAAAGACCTCAAGAGTGATCTGGACTCCAATTCACATCGAACAGTTACAGAACTGGCATATATTCCAGATGATGTTGAAGATGGTTTTTATTTTCTGGAAATCCAGCTGCCCCGTTTCCAATGTGATGCAGCCCCCAGTAGGCCCATGCTCATGAAGCCCGTTTAAAGACTGTTGGATGTAAAATAATTCGAACGTATTATTTCCAGGTTTTCTATGGTTTCCTTTCATCAAACAATTCATTCGTTGCAATGAAGAATTACCACTCCTTGATCAAATACAAATCAGTTAAAAAAAAGGCGAGCAAAAGAGGGCTCTGAACGAATTTAAATGAGTTTAGTTTTCAGGGGATTCATCGGGAGCAAGCACAGCATAATTTTGCCAAAATTCCACCGATTCAGCCCAATCTTCCGATGTATATTGTCCCTTTGTTCCCCCGGGAAGCTCCATTTGATTCCGCATCATAGTTATCGGTCCCATTGGTAATTTATCAATTCCTTCAGGAATAGCATTTATACTGATTAGTTCCCATTCTTCAGTTGTACTCTGTTCGTTGTTTTCTTTTAAAACATCGTGACGATATAATACCAGCTTCACCTTTCCTGCTGGCAGAGGTGTACCATTTAAAGCGCGAATACGTAAATAAGGGTTTTCCCCTTCTCTCCGTTTTACTCTTTTAGTTATGAGTTTTGTGTTTTCATCAATCTTTACCAGCGGACATATAAAATGATGTACAAGTTTTGGGGATACTTCAACTAATACGACTCCATTCCTGTATCCTTGCCTGAAATGATTATTACTTAACCTTTCTTCTGCATGAAGGGCAATTTCTTCAAATGATAGATTGGATGAATAGGTTTTTCCTGATCCTTTTACCTGCCGGCGTACAAATTCGTTTACTGCAACCATATAGTAAAATTCATAAATGATAAGAAGAGGAGTTAATGTTTAATTTCCTGGCTTCGTTTTTTTATAATCGATATTATGCACTATTTCCTCTCCATTCACTCCCTATTTAAGGTTGAATATTTTAGAGTATATTTTTTAAGGAATTTGTTTAGAATAAATTAGCTCTGAGGGGATTCCCAGTCAGAAAAGAAGCCTCCTCCCATGAGTTCGTCAAACATTTCTACAGGTAGCGCAGGTGAAGTAGAAAAGCTTATTCCAGAGTAGTGTGAAATTTCAACCGAAGTCTGCATAGCAGTTTTTGTATTTTGAAAATCTACCAAGAACAAAAGATCATACTCACCTAAAATTGCAAACATTTTGAGAATATCACCATTACGTTTTTTAATGATTTCTACAATTTTTCCTGTCCGTTCTTGGGACATATTGGTGAACCCCTCTGCAGTATATTTCCCGAACATTATAAATGTTGACATAAAGCTCACTCCTTTATAAATATGTTAATTACAAAATTGACACGGAAACATAATCAAAGAATTCTCAAGAATGAAACAAAAGAATCACTGGGCTTGCTTTTTGAGATTTCTAGAAAAAGGGTTATAATGATGTTATTATATAGATTCCTCCATTATAATCAACAATGAAAAGTTCACCCTCATTTGTTTTACCAAATGAGGATAAATAAAAACTATTTTTGTTCATACTATTTAAAATCTCAAGGGTGTGATTTTTTATATTTTTAGTTTCACCGTTTTCATAGATAAAACTCCAGACTTTACCAGTGCAATAGTCACCAAAAATGTATCGTCCGTAAAATTCGGGAATTTTATTCCCGCGATAGACATATCCACCTGTAATAGAACATCCATCCATTTTAGTTTGTTTTATTCCAGCCAGAGTTTTAAAGTAATTGGCATTATTTGGATATTCCCAAATTGGCTCAATAAGATTTGTATTATTGCATTCGATTTCTTCAGGATAACAATGGAATCCCTCCATTATATTCCAGCCAAAATTTTGCCCACCCATTTTATTTGCCAGAATGACATCAATCTCTTCCCAGTTATTTTGCCCAACGTCCCCGATAAATAAATCACCAGTCAGCGAATCAAAGGAAAAACGCCAAGGATTTCGTAATCCGTAACAAAATATTTCTTCCTTTACATTTTTCTTACCGATAAATGGATTATTATGTGGAATTGTATATTTTTCTGCATTGGTATTCACATCGATCCGGAGAATTTTCCCAAAAAAATTATTAAGATTTTGAGCATTACGTTCAGGGTCTCCTGCAGATCCCCCATCACCAAACCCGATATACAAATAACCATCTGGTCCAAACGCAATGCTCCCTCCATTATGGTTGGAATAAGGTTGTTTCAATTTTAGCAATATTTTTTCTGAGCTCGGATTAATAGTGAGACTGTCTGCTTTGAATCGTGAAATGATAGAATAATCATTCTTATCTACATAATTAACAAAACAGAATCCATTTATTGAAAATTCAGGGTGAAAAGCAAAACCCAATAAACCCATTTCATCACCCGGAAATAATGGATAATGAACCCTGTCTTGAATATCCAAAAACGGAAGTTTTAATACAGTTTTGTAATTCACTATTTTAATGACGCCTTTTTGCTCAACCACGAATATCATTTTGTGATCTGTTGGATGAGAAACTGCATAAATGGGTTTATCAAATCCGTCTGCGATTTTTCTTGTTTGAATTTGAGAGACTGAATATGAAATAAAAATCAAACCAATAAGGAAAAAGGTATGTATCTTTTTTATGACCCGGTGCAATTCGTTTTCTCCCATTTAAGATAAAAACTAAACATAAATATAATGAGAAATTTCTATTAATAATGAATATAGCAGTATTAAAATATTTTGTGACTTAGAGAGGAAGATAATTCAACATTATTATTAATAAATATTTTTTAGATATTCAAAGGTAGGGTCTTCAATTTCATAGCGTTATTCGTATAATTAAATTGGTTTCAGCAATTTATAAAGATGCCTATATGACAGCAGGGATTACTTTTGTTGGAGGCTCTATCGAAGTATTAGCTAGTTTTTTTCCCATGATGAACAAATCCATTTAAAACCCATAAAATCAGATGTCCACAATCATTGTGAAGAAGACAACTGATTCTGCTGGTATTTAATAAATGTTCATTGCACAGCGAAAACCGAAATCACTGAACTGTTTTTCAGGAGCAAGACTGCTTCGTGCTGCACAACGCGTGAAGCGGATTAGGTGCCGCCATGATCCTCCCCTTGCCACACGGCGGGCACCACGCTTGGGACCATTGGGATTTCGGTTTGGAGAAATATCATAGTAATTTGGATCATACCAATCTGCGCACCATTCATGGATACCCTCTGACATATTGTAAAGGTTATAACCATTTTTCCCTTCAGTTCCCTTAATGGTAAGATAATCATTTCGTCCTCCCAAATGGTTCCCAGGGAGTTTGTTTCCCCAGGAATATTCACATCCTTCCACACCGCCTCGTGCGGCTTTCTCCCGTTCTGCTTCAGTTGGTAAAAGGTAAGGTTTTCCCGTTAACTCTTTTAACCAATTACAATATGTGTTTGCATCGTACCAACTGGTACCAACTACAGGATGATCCGGGGTTGAAAATTTTGGTTTATTCCAAAATGGAGGAGGAGGATATGCTTTCATTTTTATGAACAATGCATACTCTCTGTTTGTTACCGGATATTTACCAATTGCAAAAGAATCAACCCAAACAGTATGGATAGGCGCTTCATTTGATGAACCGTTTTTACTTCCCATAAGAAAACTACCTTCGGGGATTTGGATATATTCCGGTTCGATATAGCTTTGTTTGTTCACTTACTAAAATTACTTTTAAATTTATTACAAAAAAGAAAAGAAGGAAGGTTCAAAAGTATCCTTAAACTTACATTCATAACATTAGTTTACTTTAATATTACTATTTAAAAATATGTGGATAGGTGAAAAAGACAGTAAAACCTTTTCTTATCACAATAGTATTGCAAAACTTTTTGGTAAACAACCAATTATTGTGGGGAAGTGAGTAGAGTGATCTGTACAATGATCTCCGTCATCGTTCCAACGTACAATCGCGCCCATCAGCTTCCCAGGACTCTTGATTCAATTTTATGTCAATCCTGCTCACCAAAGGAAATTATCGTTGTGGATGATGGATCCACCGATGAAACCTTAGCTTTGATGACTTCCGAGTATCCGGAGATTGTGTTTATTCAGCAACAAAATACTGGTGTAAGCAGTGCTAGAAATGTGGGAATAAAACGTGCATCTGGCGACTGGATTGCATTTCTTGATTCAGATGATGAATGGCTCCCGGAAAAACTAGAAATCCAGATGAAAGCGCTTTATGAAAATCCCGAAATAAAAATATGTCATACAAACGAAATCTGGATTCGGAATGGAAAAAGGGTTAATCCTAAAAAGAAACACGAAAAATTTGGCGGATGGATTTTTCAAAAGTGTCTGCCATTGTGTTGTATTTCTCCATCTAGTGTGATAATTCACAAAAGTATTTTTAAAGAGATCGGATTATTTGATTACTCTCTTCCCGTGTGTGAAGATTACGATTTGTGGCTCCGTATTACTGCACGGAATCCAGTGTTGTATATCGAGGAACCGTTTCTTATCAAATATGGGGGTCATGAGGATCAGCTTTCCAAAAAATACTGGGGTATGGACCGATTCCGAATTAAGTCCTTGGAGAAAATCATATCTTCAAGAGTACTTTCAGAATTGGATGAAAATGCAGCAAAAAAAATGCTGATGGAAAAAATATATATTTTTATTCAGGGTGCCCAAAAACGAGGCAATATAAAGGAAGTCAAAAAATTTAAAGAACAATACTCAGAATTTTTATCGTGATAGGAAAAGTAAATTTTGTAGTTGCTCTCTCTTGCGAGGCAAAACCAATAATCAGTCATTTCAATCTCAGGAAAAGGGATTCCACCTTATTCAAGGTCTATTCTAATCAAGATCATTCAATCCGGCTTATTATTTCAGGTATTGGATCATCTGCTTCATTAAAAGCAACAAAACACCTTGCTTCAGTTTCGAAAGACGATACTAGTACAACAGCTTGGTTGAATATAGGAATTGGCGGTCACAAAGATTTACCACTGGCGACAGCTATTTTAGCTCAAAGGATTGTTGATTCTAAAACGAAACAGTCATGGTTTCCACAGTTGGTATTCGATCCACCATGTTTAACGGCATCAGTTAAAACAGTTGAAAAACCTGACTTTAATTATCCAGACGATAATGTTGTAGAAATGGAAGCATCTGGATTTTATTCTGCTGCGGAATCATATTCAACAAGGGAAATTATTCACTGCATGAAAATAATTTCTGATAATTCTCAGTCTCTTTCCAGGCCACCACTTACTGAAACTATGGTTGATGAATTAGTTAACAGAAATCTATCAAGCATAAAAGAGTTGGTGAGAAAACTTCAGGTTTTATCAATGGAGGAAGAAGAAAGAACTTCAGATCCTCCATTTTTACAAGAGTGCCTTTCCCTCTGGCATTTTACTGTCACTCAAACCCATCAATTGAAATCTCTCCTCCGGAAATGGTTATTACTTCAGCCAGGGAAAAATGTTTTAGATGTTTTATTACCTAACTGTAAGGATAGCCGTAATGTCATTCAAACATTGGATCTTCATTTGAAGAATACACCTGTATGGATGGATCATGATTGAAACAATTTATATAGAATCGGAAATTCGAAGCCATCCCAGGACTGAAAGTATCCTCAGCCGTTTTTCAAAAGCAAGGATTGTGGAATGTGAACGCTATGGGGAAGTATTCAATCCTAAAAAACAGAATTTCCGTTTACAGAAAAAGAAACCGGCGCTTATTCTTGCCAGGAAACACGGGAATTTTATATTGGATGCTCCGAAAGGATTTGGAATTGGTGGAAGGAAAAATTATTATTTTTCCCACATGCTCAACTGTATTTATGACTGCAGATATTGTTTCCTTCAGGGAATGTACCGTTCAGCAAATTATGTATTATTTGTGAATTATGAAGATTTCCAGAATGAAATAAATAATATTGTAGAACAAAATCCTGATGAGAAAGAAATCACTTTTTTCTCCGGTTATGATTGTGATTCCCTTGCTCTGGAATCAGTCACCCGGTTTGTACGGGAATTTCTTCCCTTCTTTCAAAAACATAAAAAAGCAGTTCTTGAACTTCGCACAAAAAGCATCAATGTTGATGAATTATTGAATCATGAAGTCATTCCCAACTGTGTTGTTGCCTATAGTTTTACTCCTGAAAATATTTCTCAAAAATTGGAACATGGTGTCCCACCTGTAAAAAAACGGATACAGACAATGAAGAGCTTGGCTGAAAAAGGCTGGCGAGTTGGGATACGTCTGGATCCGTTGATTTACCATGAATCCTATAAAAAAAATTACAGGAAATTGATTCAGGAAATTTTTTATACGATTTCGGCTGAAAGTATTCATTCTGTGAGCACTGGCCCAATGCGTTTCCCGGAAAAAATGTTTCATACTATTGAACGGCTTTACCCGGATGAACGTTTGTTTGCAGGCCCCCTTGAAAATCGAAATGGTTTAACTTCCTATTCAGAAGAAATTGAGACAGAAATGATGAATTTTTGTAATACTATTTTAGAAAATCATCTACCGAAAAATAAGCTTTTTTCCTGCCTTCAATCATCATTTTAACTTTTTTTTAATATCGAATACCTAATAGAACTATGAATCGCATACCAACACATCTACTTTTGCTGGTTGTAGCGCTATCCCAATTACTTAATGGAACCAGCCCATCAAAAATTGATCCTGCTACATTACATTTAAAAGAAGCCTTTGCCGTGAGGGTTTCTACTCCTCCAATAATTGATGGAGACCTTACTGATCCTGTCTGGAAAAAAGCTGTTCCCATTTCGGACTTTTTACAGGTAGAGCCTGAAGATCTGGGAAGTCTGATAGAACTCACTGAGGTGCGCATACTCTACGACGATGACAACATTTATGTGGCTATCCGCGCCTTTGACTCAGAACCTGAAAAAATTGTAGGGCGCCTTGCACGACGGGATTCCTGGATGGAAGCAGGAGAGAATAATGCTGACTGGGTGGGGGTAATGTTTGACAGCCGAAACGATAATCGTACAGCTTTTGCCTTTAGTGTCAATGTTTCTGGAGTCAAATTTGATGCCTACATTTATGACGATGAAGAAATTGACATATCATGGAATGGAATCTGGGATGTTGAAGTGAACAGGGATGAGCTGGGCTGGATGGCAGAATTCGAACTTCCCTTTTCCATGTTTAGGTTCAGTGCAGTGGGGAATCAAGAATGGGGTATGTTGCTTGACCGGAGAATACAAAGGAAACAGGAAAAACAAATGTGGCCGGGGATAAAACGGGGAACTGAAGGATTTGTGTCACGTTTTGGAGTTCTGAGAGGCATCGAGGATGTTCCTCCTCCCAAACAATTAGAAATTTTACCATATATTCTGGGAGGAATACACAAAAACGATGATGATCGTCTGACTAAAAATACTGGACTTGATGTAGAATATGGACTTGGCAGCAACACGACACTGAATGTGGCATTTAATCCCGATTTTGGGCAGGTTGAAGCGGACCCATCCGTGTTGAATCTCAGTGCATTTGAAACTTTTTATGAGGAAAAACGACCGTTTTTTGTTAAGGGAGGATCCTTTTTTAAGAATCGTATCCAGTTTTTCCATTCCAGGCGGATTGGCAAAGAGCCTGGATATTTTTCTCCCTCTCATGGAGAAATTATTGAAAGTCCAGATTTTACTACAATTTTAAGTGCGGTAAAAATCATGGGAAAAACAGAAAGCGGATTAAGTTTTGGGGTTATAGAAAGTGTGACGGATGAAGAGTACGGAATTTGGGAATATGAAATTGGAGACTCAACTCTAGCCCAGGATTTTCTTTTGGAGCCCTACACAAATTATTTTGTAGGTCGCATTGAAAAACCAATCATAAATGATGTGTCCACCATCGGTGCTATGGTTACGGATGTCAGGCGAAAAGAGGCAACGGGAGCATTCACCGGCGGGTTGGATTGGGACGTACGGTTGTCTGACAATCGGTTTGGATTTAGTGGACAACTGGCACAATCAGATGTCAATGGGGATAAGGGCTATGCCGGGAGGTTTTATGCAGGATATTCTGATCCTGTCTGGTGGAATGTAAATATTATAGGCGCCTGGTTTAGTGATTCTTTTGATATTAACGATCTGGGTTTTTTGGAAAGAAATGGGTTTTGGAAATCGGGTATATTCGGGGAAATACGGAGACAGGATCCTTGGGGCCCATTCTTAAGGAATGAGCTGGAGTATCGCTTTTTTTACAAATCTCGAAATGATGGACTGCCGCTGGCGAAACACCTTAGAATTGAACAAAATAACTCAACAAAGAACTATTGGCGTTTTGGATTTGGAGCCGAGGTTGATTTTCCATCCTATGATGATGACGATACATTCCAGGACAGTCTTGCGTGGGATATCGCATCTCCTTTTTCAAAAAGAGGGTGGATCTTTCTTAAAAGCGATTCCAGAAAGCGTGTCATCGTAGCTCCAGTGCTTGGTTTTGGCATGAATGACTTAGGTGGATGGGGTTATAAGGTTCAATTCGGCCTTATCTTAAAACCGACCAACTATTTAATGGTATCTGTGGAAGCGACAGAAAATTATGATGATTCCAGGGTTGAGTGGGTGGAAACCGTGGACAAAGATAGTATTATATACAGCAATTCGAAGCAAAAAATCAATGAGATACAACTGCGAATGAATTTAACATTTTCTCCTGAACTGTCTTTGCAGATGTATCTCCAGCCATTCAGAGCAGATATGGAATACTTTGATTTCAAACGACTAACCGCACCAAAAACATTAGACTTTGAACCGTACGGATATAACAATGATCCTGATTTTAAAATAAGAAACAGCGTGGGAACATTTGTTCTGCGCTGGGAATATCTTCCCGGCAGCACCTTGTTCATTGTATATAACTTAAATGATTCTAACCATTTTTCCTCTTTAGATGGTTCATGGGATTCTTACAAGTCAAACACCCTCTTCATAAAGCTGAACTATTGGTTTCAGATATAAAAAGGTGGTGTATGGTTTCAGCTCAACTGTCAGTGACTTAAATAGATTTTAGACTTTAGTGTAAAAAAGTAAATGTTATCAGCAGGAATAAAGAGAGCCAGTGAGTGCATAATTAGATCAATCAGCCCTACCAGTCAATTTAAACGTTCCTCAATAAACTCCAGCATTTTTTTCTGCTGCGATAACCAGCCTAACCTTGTTTCAATATTCACATAGCGAATCCCATTCCGAAACGCAGCCCAGGACAGGCTGCCGTCATCTTCTTTAGGAGGCTGATCCTGTAAAAGTATATTATAATGACCCACAGATAATTTGTCGAAGTCGTCAGGATCAGTACATATGATAAAGTCACGAGGATTTTCTTTTGGATTTACAGAAACTTTGGTACAGATTTCCAACTCGGATTTTAGGTTATACCCACGAAAATTGTTGTGGACTGCGATCAAAATACCTCCTGAATCTGGAAAAAGGATAGTGAGAAATTGCTCACGATTTTGGTCCAGTTCATCCAGGGCTTCATTGAGTGTTCCCGGTGCCCATTTCGGTCTGAATTTTTTTAGAGCTCTGAGTGAGCCTGACCTGGAGAATATTCGATTTGGATCAATCTTGGTGTTTTGATAAACCACCTCCCGTTCATCACTTTTTATCAGAAATGCTGTACCATCATAATGATTCAAATGATGCCTTAAAGCCATGTTTGCGGTTCTTTCATCACCGTGCAGCCAAATGTAACGGTTGTTGGATTCGCCGTTTTTTACAACTTCGAATTCAATACCAGAGAATGATACTGATGTGGATAGAATTTGCGGTTTTTCTTTTCCTGAGCCAAGCAACAAACTCATAATAAAATGGATATAAAATAATCTATTTAACAAGGATTGCTTTCCTGGTCTTGATAGAATCTTTTGTTGAAAGTTTGATAAAATTCAATCTGATTTATCCTTACATAACCACACAAATAACTATGCTGTAATAAAAAGTTTTTTCATCTCTCCAATTTACCCCTGGGGTGGGTAGGGAATCAATTTGTAGTGTGTAGGAATAAAAACCCGACTAAATTTACCTACTTATTCATACCAAAATTCTACCATGATAAAAAATCAGACCACTTTTATTTTACTGGCCATAATGTTACTGTCCTGCGACACAGATGATCATGTCCGGACATATCGCTTGCCAAAAATCAAGACGAGTAAAAACCCTCATCAAATCAAAGATGTGACAATCAAACCATCAGGTTTCACCTGGAAAAAACCCGATTCATGGATTCCTTCCAGGGGTTCTTCAATGAGGCTGGCGAGCTTTGAGATCCCCTATTCCGGTGGTGTGGGAGAGTTGTCCATTATCCAGCTTGGGGGTGAAGGCGGGGGTCTCGAAGCTAATGTAAACCGTTGGCGGGGACAGATCGGCCTAGGCCCTTTATCTAGGCTTGAGATTGAAGCTGAAGCAGAAAACGGGGTGAGTGAACTCGGAAATTATCAGTTATTCCGGCTGATCAATCTTGAAAAAAAAGAGTCGGCTTTTCTTGCGGCTATTTTTCCTTTAGAGTCTAGCGCCCTATTCATTAAACTGATTGCCAGTGCAGATGGTATAGTAGATTTAGAAAAAGATTTTAAAGCTTTCTGTTCATCCATGAAACGTGATAATAGTAATCAATGAAACAGATCATTAAAATAATAGGCAATCCCAAGATTTTTTTCTACACGTTAAATTGACTTATGGTTCTGGTTGTTCTGGGCACTCTTGCCCAGCGGGATATTGGACTTTATGCGTCTCAGCAGAAATATTTTTCGGCTAACATTACTTGGTTGGGTGATATCATTCCCACTCCGGGGGGTAGAATCACCATGGTTATTATACTGGTAAATCTCACATTCATGTTATTTAAACAGTATATGTGGAAAATTAACGAAATTGGTATCCTTAACTCTATAATAAAAGAAGTGTATTATGATCAAATTCAGTGATAAACAACTCAAGATACCCCAGATGCAGAGGCCGGTATTTCTTGTTACCGGTGGCATGTCCAAATTTGACCGTTCTATACCGGAAAAACGGACGGAAGAACTGGTTATAGATTCCTTTGTGGAAGCAGCAGAATTCATTAACAAAACACCAGCTGAACTCAAGGAATATATTCATTCCTGCTATTATGGACACTTTGCGGATCATTTTGGAGATCAACTTCTAGGCGAAGCGGTTATCCATGATAGACTTGGACTTGATCCATTAGGTAATGTTGGGATTAAAACCGGCGGCGCCACTGGTGGATCTACTCTTTGGGAAGCTTTTAAAGCCGTTGCTTCCGGATATTCCGATTGTGTTCTGGCAATGGGCTGGGAACGTATGGACGAGGTGCCCACAGATGAAGGAAATAATTATATTGCTTCTGCAGCAGATAAGGACTGGGAAACACCATTGGGGCACATTTATACCGGCTACTATGCCGTCATGGCCCAGAAATACTGGCAAGTCTTTGGAAAAGAAGAGGAATCTTTCCGCCATACCATGGCAGAGATTGCTGTAAAAAACCGCGGTTATGCCCGGATGAATCCACACGCTCAGGGGCCCATGGACATTACCGTTGAAGATGTACTGAATTCCCCGGTGGTGGCTTATCCCCTTCGGGCACTGGACTGCTGCCTCATGAGTGTGGGAGCGTCTTGTGCAATTCTATGTGATGAAAAAACTGCCTATGAACTGACGGACAATCCGCTCATAATTTATGTATCCGCCGGTAGCCATACCCTGCGTGTGGCCGATCGCCGGGACATGGATATTCCGTTATTACCTAATGAATCACCAGACCAGTATAAAGACCTGGGCGAGCGCTTTCCTGGCGGGGACCGCTACCCCGGCTTTACGAGTTTCCTGGCTGCCCGGATGGCTGCTTATTACGGCTACCGAATGGCCGGAGTTGTGGATCCTACGGAAGATCTGGACTTGGTGGAACTGCACGATGCTTTTACCATCAGCGATATCCAGACATACGAAGATATTGGTATCCGGCCTTACGGTGAAGGGCGGACCTATGTGGAATCTGGCGACTGTTATCACACCAATCCCCATACTGGGGAGCCCGGAAAACTGCCGTCGAATCTTTGTGGCGGACTCATCGGCTGTATGCACGCTGTTGGTGCCACGGGAATTATGCAGACCGTTGAAGTGGGCCAGCATATTTGGGGACGCTGGGCGGAAATGCACGAAGACCAGTCCAAATGGGACCGCTTCGGCCGCACCAAACCTGATGACTGGACCAACCTTCAGGTAGAAGGCGCTAAACGGGGACTAGCCATCAGCCATGCCGGGGTTGGTTCACACGTTACCGCAACAATTCTCGTCCATCCGGATCATCAATTAGAAAGGAATGAATCATGAGCACAGCCAAGCGTGGGAAAGTTCGCGTAGAAAGAGGTCGCTATCGCCTGGATGGACAATTCCATTTTCCCTATCCTAACGATCCCATCCGCAATGAAGACGGTGTACTAATGGGGATCACCAATCCCCGGGATTTGACCCACATACACATGTATGGTGGCGAAGCGCCTTTCTTCGAAGGGTTAGGTCAGGGAAAACTGCTGGGCACCCGATGTGATAATCAGAATTGCGACGCAAATGGTTCCATCTTTATCCCCTTCCGCATACACTGCCCGGACTGTTTAGGAAAGAATACAATTGTGGATATGACTGAAACAGCTCAAAAGGGTGCCACTGTACATACATTCATGATCACCGAACGGACCGGTGCATTCAATACGCTGCCAAAGCCCATTCGCTTTGTAAATGTGGAATTTGAAGGGGTGCCTACAATACTAATGGGATATTTATCTGTGGGTGAACCAGAAATCGGAATGAAAGTGGTGCCTATTTTTAATACCACCAAGCCTAGCTACACTATCCTGGATCTATCGTGGGTACCGGAAGGAACTAATGAATCAGATATCCCAGAAGGATTTACATTTGGATAAACCGCCGAAAGTTCTGAAAGAAATCTGCGCTGAAAAAATATACATGTGTTAGAATAACTGATGGCAAGATACAGAGACCCAGAATGAATTAACTGAGTCAATGTAAAGTTGAAATGTAATTTTTCGGCTTATGAATAAGAGCCACTTCCCCATTTTATTATACACTTTAATGATACTCGCCATGGCCACATGGGGGCTATCATGGACTAATGCAAAGGTCCTGAGTGATTATGGACCATCATCCGTAGTGGTTTTCTGGCGCTTTTTCTTTTCCAGTATTACCATGATCCCAGTATTGTGGTTAACCGGTAATGATTTCCGGGTGACTCGCCAGGGGATGAAATATATTTTTCCCGGTGCCGTGTTTATCTCTCTTTACAATATTTTCTTTTTCGTGGGCACCGATAGAGGATCCGCCAGTGTGGGTGGCATTATTGTCCCTACCTTCAATCCGGTTATTACATTCATTATTTCTGTATTGCTACTGAAACAAGTGTTCTCCCGTAAGGATATCATCGGTTTGGTACTAGGTTTCACTGGCGGTGTGATTGTATTACAGGCTTGGACACTGTCTCTGGAACAAATGATCGCTAACGGCAATATGTATTTCATATGCGCTTCCATTTCCTGGGGGATCATGTCGGTAATATCGGGTCGGTCCCACGGTCATGTGTCTACACTTTCATTTAGTTTTTGGGTCTACACAATCTCTGCCCTGATCTACCTTGGCGTGACCTGGAATAAAGATATTTTACTAATATTCACCTATGACTGGATCTTTTGGGTGAATATGTTCTTCCTGTCTGCCGGCGCTATGGTGTTCGGAACTACAGTTTATTTTCTTGCCACTACCCGGCTGGGACCTGAAAAAGCCAGTGCTTTCATATTTATGGTAC
The DNA here is from genome assembly GCA_012964235.1 of Fidelibacterota bacterium. Classification (GTDB taxonomy): domain Bacteria; phylum Fidelibacterota; class Marinisomatia; order Marinisomatales; family UBA8229; genus UBA8229. The sequence continues at coordinate 1,547 of DTUJ01000094.1, read as the reverse complement.
CGGTCACGGCTCTGCTTTTCAGTGTGCTGTTAATTGGGGAGCGTTTGGAAGTGACCACTATGATAGGTGGAATAATGACTATGACGGCTGTTTACCTAATTAACAAAAGTCATGCGCGACAAGAGCCAACAGACTAATCACATCATAAATTCTGCTTTAGCGTCTCTATCAATAGCTTTGTTTAGCCAATCCTACACATCAAGCAAAGAAGATCTATCTATGAGGTGAGCAAGTTGCTTGGTCATTCATCTGTTACTGCTACTGAGGGACACTATGCACCACTACTGACTACTGAGACTGAGGACTTTGTTCTATAAACAATAAGCCCCGCTACTTGGCGGGGCTTATATTGTCTAATATAAATCTATCGTTGACCGTAGTTATATATAGTTTGTTCCTCATTTCGATCAGTGGCATTCGGAGGTTTTGATGATAATACCGATATTTCATTCCTAAGTTTTTCGGTCATTTTAATATCCGCAGATTTTAGTGATTCTTTAAGCTGATTTGAATTACGACCTCCGATAATAGGTGCAGTCACAGCTGGATGGCTGGCAACCCAAGCTATGGCAAGACTAATCGGTGACAAGTGCTGTTCTTTAGCCAGTTGACTAAATTTTTCAGCAATTTTAAAAACCTGTGAATCACTGTAACGCTTTTTATACATCTTATTTTCAATCAGGCGACCCGTCTTGGGTCTTTTTTTAATTCCGTATTTACCCGTAAGCAAACCACCCCCGAGTGGAGAATAGCTGATAACACCAACATTTTCCGATAAAGCCATAGGCAATATTTCTACTTCAGCCTGTCTCTTTACTAAGTTGTACATGGGTTGGATACATTCAAACCTGCTCCATCTATTTTTTGCTGTGATTCCCAGCGCTTTAGTTATCTGCCAGGCAGCAAAATTACTTGCACCCAAATATAGAACCTTACCATTTCGAACCAAATCTTCCAAGGCTCGTAGTGTTTCTTCAAGTGGGGTGAGATCGTCAAACCTGTGTAAAAAATATAAATCAATATAGTTCGTATTTAATCTTTTTAAACTATCATTAACAGCAGTCATAATGTGCTTTCTGGTTCCTCCACGATCATTAACATCATCACTAGTGGGGAAATATGCTTTGCTAGTTATAATCAACTGTTCTCTGCTATCAGCGATGAGTTTCCCAAGGATCTCTTCAGAACGTCCATTCTCATAAACATTGGCACAATCAAAAAAGTTAATGCCTGCATCTCGGCTTAGGTTAAACATTTTGGTGGATTCTTTTTCATCTGCTGGCCCTCCAAACGTCATTGTACCAAGACAAAGTGTTGATACCTCAACTCCTGTATTCCCTAAAATCCTATATTCCATCTAAAATCTCTTTCTTCATTTTATTATCCTTTTAGTTAATGCCATAAATAAAAGTCTCTTCAATTTACCCAGAGGAATCAATTTGGAAGCTCTTTAATTTACCCTTAAATCCCCCTTTTTTCCAATCAGCCAACCTTTTTACCCGTTTTGTGTGAGAGTGGCATATAACATATAAACAGGGGGGTGCCCC
>DTUJ01000093.1 GCA_012964235.1 Fidelibacterota bacterium | reverse complement strand
TGGGGTGCATCTCTCCGTTTCGAATTTGGTTCAACACGCAGATATACTCGGTCAATTCTTGGGACTTCAGAATATCCTGATGGAATCATTGAGGTTGATGGAGCGGATTACTATATTGGAACATACGAAGGTGATAATCCATATTCCTATTTTACAAATTATAACCCAAAATTTTTCAGAATGCTTGGCTTGACTGATATTAACGGTCATAGTGCTGTTGATATAAAACTTCATAAAACATTCAACTTTGGAGGATTGAAGTATAAAATATTTATTGAAATTGAAAATCTGTTTGATGAAGAGATTCCAAGGCGAATTAATTCGTTTACAGGCGAGGGTTATAATCCTGGAGAGATTATTCCATACAGCATGATTACCTGGCCGAATCCAAATTATGATCCGTCAAGAATTGGAAAACCAAGATCAACTGAATTGGGAGTTCAAATCCTGTTTTGAGAAAACACATTTTCGTAAAAATTGTATTAAGTATGGCCCTGGTTTCATGTGGATTTAGCCAGAATTTCTTTCCAATCCTTGGTGGACAGCGTGCAGGAACATCCATTTTTACTTTCTTAAAAATAGGTGTAAGTGCTCATGCACTTGGAATGGGAGAAGCAGTTGTTGCATTGAATCAGGATGCCGCTTCTGTTTATTATAATCCCGCTACAATCGCACAATTCAAAGAAATACAATTTTCTACAACACATATAGAGCTTCCTGCAGAGATAAAATTCGATTATTTCAGCATGAATAGGAATATCTATGGCCGTCATTATTTAGGAATAAGTGCAGGAATTCTCCACATGGCTCCAATGATGGAAACCACCGAATATTTACCTCACGGAACTGGAAACTACTTTGTATTTCAAGATAGGTTTTTTGCGTTAACCTATGGCGCGCGGATGACAGACAGATTCAGTTTCGGAATTACACTGAAACATGTGCAGGAAAATCTGGCGGGGAATAAAATGTCTGCGCCCATGCTGGACATGGGTACGTTTTATTGGACAGGATATAAAACACTTCGATTTTCCGCATCAATTTCCCATTTTGGTTCACAGGTAAAACCGGAGGGGAAATATAATAAAAGTGTTTTAGACAAAGACACGGGAGAAGAAACAATTATTGAATCCGAATTTGAGGAATTCAGTCCACCCACAGTATTCCGTGTAGGTGCTGCAATGGATATATTTTCTTTTTTCGGATCAAAGTTCATTGCTGCGATTCAGTTAAATCACCCTGTAGATGATGCCGAAAATATATCTCTTGGGGCGGAATATTTATTCTTGGAAATACTCAGCTTGCGTGGAGGGTATAAAATTAATAAAGCTGAAGAGGATTACTCTTTTGGAGCCGGTATAAAAATACCGGTAGGGGAAATTCATTTAACCGTTGATTATAGTTATTCTTTTCATGAGCATTTGACAAACCCAACCTGGCTGACTTTAGGATTTTCACTGTGAGTGAATCAGGAAAAATGAAACTGATTTCCCGAAGACAAACGATTATGTTTCAAGCATGTATTTATTTCATGTTTCTTCTGATTTCTTCTGGATGCATTGAAAAAATGGAACTGCCATCAGAAATTAACACAGATGACATAGAATTTTCTGCAGGAGACACGACTTATTTGCTTTTAAGTCCCATTTGGGATGAAAGTTATGGTTTCCAGGCTCCCATAGAAATTTCCATTGCCCAGGACGGACATGTTTTTATCGCGGATTCCGGAGCAAATAGCATATTTGTTCTGAAACAGGATGGAAGTATTTTACCCGATTTTCAGGATTTACGAAATATAACTGTTGATGATACTACCATTTCCCCAATCGACGTGGATATTGATCAAAAGATGAATGTATTTTTTATTGATGGTAGTCAGAAAATCTATTGTTGGAATCAATACTGGAATGATGTTGGAATTGATTCGCTTCTGATTGATTCAGAATGGAAAAAAATGGACGTGTTAATTGATTCCTTACTTGCCGTACATGTATTTTTTGATGGTGAAAACCCTGCTCATAATTTTTCAGACCAATGGTTTGAAACTGAGGAATCAAAATTTTCAGGTTTATCAGAACCAGGTGACAATTCCGATTTTATATACGTAACTGATGCTTATCATAATAGAATAATCAGAATTGACTTTTTCAAAACCTATTACATTAAATTATCTACGGGAGAGGAAGTCTGGGCGCATGAAGGACATTTTGGAGAAACAGTTACTGAGTATGGAACCGGAGCAGGTTTTGTCAATCAACCGCTTAGTATTGATGTAGATTATGAAGGAAATATATTTTACACTCAATCAGGACAGTTTTTTGATATTCACCAGATTCAACCTAAAACAGAAGGAGATTATTCCATTTATCCATTTGCAGTGGAGTGGGAAGGGAATGATATAATGGATACGGCTCGGTTCCACTTTCCCGAAGATATTTCTGTAGATAAAAATAGGATGGTATATGTTGCGGATTCAAGCAATCAAGAAATTCAGGTCTTCAATTCCGATGGATCATTTTTCAAAAAAGCAGGGGTCGATTATATAAACGTTGATACAAGTTATATTGGATTAACATTGAAGGATACATCATGGACAGAATTCTTTGGTTTTTTTGAAGTAAAAGATGAAAATGATAGCATCATTTATATTGTTGAGGATACAACAATTATAATTTACCACACTTTAATTGATACTTCCATCATTGACACATCTTACACAAAAGAAATAAAAATGCTGGAACAACCTCGTGCTGTTACGGTGGATTCGCGCGGGGTAATCTATATTTGTGATACACCCACATCCAGCATTCTCCGTTTCCGATTATCCAATCAGCTTGATGAAAATTTGAATCCTGTTCCCTGATTCCTGATGCGAAAATTATTCTATTTTCTTTTTGCCGTCAATTTTTGTTTCCCCAAGGGTACAGTATCCTATTTACAGTATTTTCGGACGGAAAAGGATTTTATTGCTGGAACTGCCCTGCCAAAAATGGAACGGTTCAGTTCTGATCATCTGGCAGTTTCTTACAACGAAAAACGATTGCCCATTTATAAAAACTGGATCTCTAGAAATGGCGAGACAGTGAAAAGCGAATTATTATCTTATGATCAGGATGGTTCATTAATGGGGAAATCCCATATTGATTCCGTTGGAAAAATAACCAACGTATTTCGTTATGGAGAAACTGAACCTTGGAGCTTGGAATTTCGAACTTACTATTTTCCAGAAACAGAAATTTTGTCATTTATGGGGCAGGGAAGTGAATTTTCTTTGGATAAATCTGGAAATATCAAAGAAATTCTGTTTAAGACAGTAAATGGGGTTTATTATGGTTCCATATCGTTTCGTTATAATCACCATGGTCTGCTGACTCAGGAGCTCTGGGTATCCATTCTTGATAACAGAGTTGTAAGACGATTTGAATTAAGACATAACTTTTTAAAGCAATCCTGTAAAATTTGGGAATATGGTAAAAATGGAGAACAGGTGAGTCACGTAGGGCTGGAAATGGTCCCTGAAGAAGGGTTATATAATCGGATGCCGCCTCAAAGAGGGAATGTTTTTCAGGAAGTGTTTGTTACTATGGAAGAGCTGAGATTGAATCGAATTACGTTTTCCGGCCCTGAGTTTATCCCGATAATGGAATGGGATAGATTAGTTTTAAAGTCAGGAGAAAAAATTCCGGTGGATTATATTTCCAGTTCCAAGCATGGATTTCTGTTACGATTTATAGATGAATCAGATATTTTAACCATTCCCAGAACACAGGTTGAATCTCTAACAACGAGGTGGGGTGAAATTCTTTATCCCAAGGGGGACTGATCCCTTGTTGCTTTTCAATTAAGTGATGAGCTAAATTATTTACCTCAATTTAATAGGGTAATCCATTATGCACGTATTTAAGATTGTTTTACTAATTCTTGTTCTTTTTGGAAAGAATTTTTCCCAGTCTGATAGTTATCCGCCCCCTACAAATCTCATTACAATTCCCACAGCTGGTTCCTTAGTAAGGGGAAGTTTTTCTGTTGATATGCGTCTGCAAAAAGGAGGAGGATTAACAGTTGGATTAGCTGCAGGCATTACAGATCGATTTCAATTTGGTGTTTCTTATGGAGCGAGCCGGCTGATTGGCGATGATAGTTTGATCTGGTATCCACGTCCTGAGGCCAATCTGAAATATCGCCTGATTGATGAAACTATGGGAAAACCCGGCGTTGCTTTGGGTTTAAACACACAGGGTTTCGGCCAATATCATCCTGAAGATCCTCTTGGGATTGATTCTATAAAAAGTGATCGTTATGATATAAAAGCTTATGGTGCCTTCTTTTCTGTGAGTAAAAATTGGTTAACTTTTCTGGGAAATCTTGGTATACATGGCGGGATGAACTATAATTTTACAGAGACGAAAGATGGAGAGAAAGATCCAAATCTGTTCTTTGGGATGGATATGGAATTTAACCCGGAGCTTTCATTTCTTCTTGAATACAATGCTGCTTTTAATGATAATAATAAAGAAAATGTAGTAGCAGTTGATACAGGGTATCTGAATGCTGCGATTCGGTGGACTTTTGTAGAGCATTTACATATTGAGTTTGACTTTAACAATCTCCTCCTTAACGACAATACTGTGGACTACTTTAATCGGGAACTGAAAATTATTTATATCGAATATTTTTAAGCATTTTCGATTGAAATGAAGGATTATTTTCTATTTATTCTTTTACTTTTTACACACCTTTTCTCTCAGGGTACTTTAGAAGTTGGGATCAAAGCTTCAGGCTGGGAACTTAAAGATGCTGATGGTAAAATATTCACCATGGGATCCTGGACTGGAAAAATTCTCCAGATCAATTATGTTGATCCGGATGAATCAGAGATGAATGAGCATTTTAACGATGCAGTGAAATATGCAATAGACGTGGATAGCCTCATTGCGAGGGATTCATTTAAAGGCATTGGAATCGCCGATTGTGCATCATCCTGGAAACCAGATTTTGCAATCCGGTTAATTGGCGGAGCCAAAGCGAAAAAATACGATACAACAGTTCTATTTGATTATGATGGAGACCTCAGAAAAGTGTGGGGGCTGAAGGAAGATTCATATAATGTGATTATTTTGGATGAGGATCGAATCGTAAGAGCAATAATTCGAGGACAAATCCCGGAGGAACAAGTTGCTGATCTTGTCCAACTGATCATTAATCTTCAGAATAAATAATCCTCTTTAATTAAGTTTTCCAAATGTCCAGTTTAAAGGAAACACGTCTTTCCACTGAACGAATTTATAAAGGCAGGTTACTTGATGTATGGAAAGATAAAGTTGAACTTCCAGATGGGAAGTCATCTTACCGAGAATTTATTAAACATCCCGGAGCTGTTGTGATAATCCCAGTATTACCTGATGGAAAGATTGGGTTGATTCGCCAGTATCGTTATCCAATGGGAATGGAACAGATTGAACTTCCTGCCGGGAAACTAGATGAAAGTGAATCCCATCTTGTAACCGCCGGGCGTGAACTGGAAGAAGAGATTGGTTATAAGGCCGGTTCATTAACAGAGGTTACTGAAATACATCCCTGTATTGGATATAGTGATGAACGAATGTGGATATACCTTGCTGAACAACTGGAAGTCACAAAGACCAATACTGATCAGGATGAATTCATTGAGTTAATGCCAACTGAATTGGAAGAGGCGGTTGAAATGGTCTGGTCAGGTAAGATAACCGATGTGAAAACAATCATTGGGATTTTATGGGCTCACAGGTTATTACATTAATCTGCGTTTTTCTATTTTTTGATTATGAAGCCTGAACGCTTTTCTGACTTCATAAAAAACAAAGCAGAACAACTGGGTTTCCAAAAGATTGGAATTACAGCTGCTAAGCCAATGCCGGCACAAAAATATAATTTGGAAACATGGTTAAAGGATGGCTTTCATGCTGAAATGGGGTGGATGGAAAAGCGAAGTGATGAACGGGGCGACATTTTTTCCTATTTCCCCGATGCGAAAACAATTATTTCTGTTGGGATGAATTATTATACTAGTGTAAGTAAGGAGGTAAATACTTCGTCCCAAAACTTCAGTAATTATGCCTGGGGAGATGATTATCACACATTACTTAAATCCCGATTATCGGAATTATTAGATTTTATAAAAAGCTGTAAATCTGATTTAAAAGGGTTGGTTTGTGTTGATACTTCTCCGATTATGGAAAAAGCCTGGGCACAGGAAGCAGGGATAGGCTGGCAGGGAAAACATACGAATATCATTTCGCGGGATTACGGGAGCTGGTTGTTTTTGGGTGAAATTATTTTGGATATCGAATTGAATTATGATCAACCTTTTGATGAAGATTTGTGTGGGTCGTGTACAGCATGCATTGATGTTTGTCCCACCAAGGCACTTGATGAATATGTGCTTGATTCACAAAAATGCATTTCCTATTTAACCATAGAACACAGAGGACCTTTGCCCGGAGAATTTCAAGATAAGCTTCATGGGTGGATGTATGGCTGTGACCTTTGTCAGGAAGTATGTCCCTGGAATCAAAAATTCCAGAAAAAATCGAATGAGCCTGCATTTCAGCCCCATTGGGAAATCATCCATTGGACTGAAGAAGATTGGAAAAAGCTTGATGAAGATGGGTTTCGTAAATTATTCAGGAATTCCGCTGTAAAACGGACAAAATTTGAAGGTTTAAAGAGAAATTTTTTTGCAAATAATAATAACAGATAGGAGTTAATTATGCCAAAAGTAGGAGTTGTATTATCTGGATGCGGAGTAAATGATGGTGCGGAAATTCATGAATCTGTGATTACTATGCTTTTTTTGGATCGCGCTGGAGCGGAAATGGTTTTAATGGCTCCAAATATTGACCAGCTTCATGTGATAAATCACGCTACCGGTAAAGAAATTGAAGGAGAATCACGTAATGTGTTGGTTGAATCTGCGCGGATAGCCCGGGGGGAAATAAAGGATATTGTTGACGTAACATCGGAAGATATTGATGCACTGATTTTCCCGGGAGGATTTGGCGTTGCAAAAAATCTTTGCGATTATGCAATGGCGGGTGCGGATTGTTCAGTGAATCCGGATGTTTTCCGTTTGGTATCTGAGGTTCACAGTGCTGAAAAGCCCATTGGAGTTATTTGTATTTCTCCGGCTATGATGGGAAAGGTAATGGAAAAAATGGGTGAAAAAGTCAGTCTGACTATAGGTAATGATGAACAAACTGCTAATGATTTAATAACCATGGGTGCGAAACATGTCACCTGTCCAGTTCAGGAAATAGTCGTAGACAAAGATAAAAAAGTAGTGTCAACACCAGCGTACATGCTGGCAGGACGAATCAGCGAAGCTGCAGATGGAATTGAAAAATTAGTAAAAGAAGTTATTAACCTGATTTAACCAATCAATTTTCCCCCGGAGGATTTTCCGGATAGAGAGTTATTTGCACGTAATTTTCAACATTGAAATATTGATTTGCTGCTTTTTGGATATTTTCTAGAGACAATTCTTTGATGAGCTTTTCATATTCAAGAATATCTAAAAAATCCTCGTTATGCATATCATAGGTTTTTAACACGTTCAGCCAGAACCGGTTTTCCTTTAAATTTGTTTCTCTTTCCCTGCGCTGTTTCTCTTTAACTTTAGTCAGGTATTTGTCAGTAAGCCCGGTTGTTTTAAGACTGTCAATTTGCTGAAATACTGCATTAGTTAATTCTTCCACACGGTCGGGAGCACATCCGAATGAAATGGATATGGTATATTCCCCTTCGGGATAATGCTTTGGTTTTACTCTGACACCTACGCCATACACTCCGCTCATATCTTCCCGCAGAACTTCCCGAAGTTTAATCCGAAAAGCCTGTGCCATAGATTGAATAGTGTATCGATTTTCCCTGCTCCATTCGAAATTTCCTGAAAAGATAATTCGAGTTATACTTTTCTCTTCCATCCCTCTGTACACATGTTTTTTCATAATTCCTTGAGGCGGATCAATACCTGTATTTTTCCATGTTTCTTTCCGATTGACGGAAGGCAATCCACCAAGGTAGGTTAAAATTCTGGGAGCAATGGCTTTCCTGTCAAAATTTCCGACGAAAAAGAAGGTAAAATCACTTGCGTCTGCAAATCGATCCTGATAGAAGGAAAAGGATTTATCTAATTCCATTTCATTTAATAATTGAAGAGACCAGGGACGTTGACGAGGATGGTATTGAGCCATAGTTACTTTGACTGTATCCTCAAAAGCTGATTCAGGCCTTGCGCTGCGGTTCTCAAGGAATCCTTTTCCCCGTTCTAACACGGCCTGGAAAGCAGTTTCATCACGACGGGGAGCGGTAAAATAAAGGTAAATAAGTTGGAATAATGTTTCCATATCCTTGGGAGATGCTGAGCCAGACAATCCTTCGTACAGGTCACTCAAATAGGGGGAAACATTGATTATTTTTCCTGACAGTTTTTTTTGCAGCTCTATCTGGCTGAATGGCCCCAGACCGCTGTCTGAAATAATCCAGTCCGCTGTGGATGCAGGTACATAATTTTCCGTTGGTGCTAATGATGTTCCACCAGGGCTGTATGCATAGAAAAGGATTTCATCATTCTTGAAATCAGTAGATTTTAAGATGACCCGAATACCGTTCGTAAGTGTCCATATCTCTACTCCGATGTCTTCCAAAATCTCAATGTTTGAAATTTGAGAGGGTTCGGGCTGAATAGCAACGAGAGGTTCATCGGAAACTTTGTCCACATAAGGTTCAATTTCTATTGACTTGATTTCTGAAAATACAGCCAGCAGTTCATCTTCTGTTGGAATGGTTAGTCCTTCTTTTTCCGGAGCGTAGACCGTAACAACCCGGTTATGATCCGTTACCCATTTTTTTGCAAGATTATTGATTTCTTCAATAGCGATTTCCGGAATAAAACGTCTGTATAATTCGAGTTCATATTCAATTCCCGAGATTGGTTCTTCCTCAAGGAAATTTCTTACGTATTCCCGGACGTATGTTTTTGATTCAGTTTTATCACGTTCTTCATAGCTTTTCTCAATCCTTCGGAGCACTTCCATTTTTTGTCTTTCCAGTTCCGTAGAGGTAAAGCCATGCCGTCGGACCCGCTCCGCTTCTATGAGCAGGGTGGCAAGCCCCATGTGGATACGATTTTCACGCACACCTGCACCGAGGACGTAAGAGGCTTTTGATAGGGTCATATTTCGGAAGTAGGAATAACCATACATCATTGGTGGATCGGGAAGTTTAGTCAATTCTCCAAGGCGTTTATTGAACATGCCGGTATACAAGTTCTGGATTATCGTATTTCGGTAATCTCCTATTGTATATTGTCTTGCTAAAGGATGCTTGTAATTGATTGAAATCCGGGTTCCGCTTGCTTCTGGATCTGTTGCTATTGCAATGAGGGTTTCCTGATGGTCGGGAACCGGATACACAATACGTTCTCTTGGATTATCTTTTACAGGAATTCTACTGAAATAGGTTTTGATCAATTCTTCGATCCAGTTTGAATCAAAATCTCCAACAGCAATCAATGCCATCAAGTCAGGGCGATACCAGTCTTGGTAAAACTTTTTAATAGTCGCATAATGTGCAGTATCAACAACAGCTACCTGTCCAATCGGAAGCCGTTTTGCATATTGGGAGTTATTGAACAGGATTGGTACAACTTTATTCCACATCCGTGCTCCAGCGCCCTGGCGGGTTCTCCATTCTTCAATTACAACTCCGCGTTCCTTATCGATCTCATTTTCGTCAAGTAAAAGTCCATGTGCCCAGTCTTCAAGAATTTGTAGTCCGGAAAGGATATAGTCAGTACTGTCTGAGGGGACTTGCAATTTGTATACAGTTTCATCAAAGGATGTGTGTGCATTCAGATCCGGCCCAAACTTTGTTCCGATGGATTCCAGATAATCAACAAGTTCCTGCTTTTCAAAATGTTTTGTTCCATTGAAAGCCATATGTTCTACAAGGTGAGCAAGACCCTGCTGATTGTCATCCTCAAGGACAGAACCTGCATTTACAGCAAGCCAGAGAACAGCCCGTTTTTGTGGTTTTTGGTTTTCTCTGATGTAATATCGCAATCCATTTTCCAGTTTACCGATTTTCACCTTTGGATCAATAGGAAGGTTTGTCTTTATACCTGGGGATCTGGAATCCGCCTGTTGTAGGATTGTTTCTGTGTTGCAGGCAGAACTGGCCCCGAGAACCAATATAAATAAAATTATTTGAAGTTTTTTCATGGCATTATTCCTGTAACTTTGAAAATAGATTTTAACGGAAGAAGAATTCTATGATTGTAAATTATGCGGGGAAAAATAAAGAAAGTATTAGAAGTATCTAAAGGAAATCTTACGTACAAATCTGGCAAAAATCTATTTCAGCAGCACCATCTTTTTTGTCGTTTTATACTCTCCTGCCTGTATCATATATAAGTATGGACCAGCACTAACTGGCTGACCAGCATCATTGGTAGCGTTCCATTGGATTGATTTGAAGCCGGCGGTTTGTTCGATATTTATCAAAGTTCTAACAACCTGCCCCATGATATCGTAAATAGTGATATTGACCAATGCATCCTCTGGTAAATCATAGCTGAGTGTTGTTACAGGGTTGAATGGATTGGGATAGTTTTGGTGGAGAGTGAAGGATCCAGGTACGGTGACGGGTTCCTCCACATTCAATCCACCAACGTTCATAGTCACAACGATGGTGTCTGATGATCCAGTATTGAAATTCAAGATCATATTCGCATTATAAACACCGCTGGTCAAATCAGCAGCATCAAAATTTACTTGAAATGTTTCAGTCTCGCTGTATGCTATAAAGCCGGAAGATGGGTTCACGGAAGCCCAGGGTTTAATAGCTTCAAGCAATATATTGTCTATAGCCCAACCGGTAGCCCAGCCTCCTCCGTCATTTGCATGAAATCTGATATAGAATTGTTGTCCACTATAGCCAGATAAATCAATTTCTACGTTTGTCCATGAATCACCTGTGGGGGCTGTTCCAAGAGAAGTCCAGTCGGTACTGTTCAAAGATGCTTCTACAGTGCCCGTTTGTAAATAGTTAATTGAAGGGATAAAAGATGAAAATTTCAATATTGGCGAGCTAAAAGTTGAAAAGTCTAATAATGGCGTTGTTAAATAATCTGTACTGCCATCACTACCGTCTCCCGCAGCATCATCATTCACATAAGCATAATTACCATCTCCATCAGGAGGATTAAAATAACTGCTGCTGGTTGTACCAAATTGCCAACCAAATGCGTTTGAAGATGAAGTCCAACCCTCTGGAAGACTTCCAGCTTCAAAATTTTCAGTATCAATCGTATCACTTGTCAGCCCTGGAAATTGAAAATTAATTTGATAATTCAATACAGATCCTTCTTCTCCAGTATTAGAAATTGTAAATGATTCCTGAGTTGTTGTTCCCGGATTCATATTCACTGAAATAGTATGGGTACTGATAGATGCCACAGGGATTCTTTGAAAACCATCACTGGTAAACAAACCACGCCCATGGGTTGCGGCTGCTACCAGATTATCTGCTCGAATCTGAAACATATCGGTTCGAACATTTGCTAAACCGGTATTTGAAGGAGACCATGTAGGTGTGCTGGCGTTAAAATCAATTGAATTCCATACACCAAGTTCTGTGGCTAATAAAACTTCGTTATAATTATTTGGATTATAAACTGCCCACCGTACAGGCATGTCCGGGAGATTTCCTTCCTTTTCCGCCCAAGTGGATCCACCATCCAGTGTTTCCCAAACAGAGGAAACACCATAATTAGAAAATGTCACCAAAATTTGATTTTCAGAATTACCCAGTTCAATACAAGATACATATCCATTCGGGAATGATAAGCCCGTAATTTCCGTAGCCACAGCGTTAGTAGAATTGTTGGCATTTATTACTTTAAATACTTTTCCTGATCCTGTCCCAATAAAAATTGTGTTGTCCGTAAAATCAGAAACTCGTAGATGTGAGGCTGTATTCCCGAGGGGAATTGTCAAGAAATCAGTAGTAATATCAATTCCATTTTGTAGAACATTAACAACAAAAATGGAATCTGCATTATGCGCAGAATATAAAATATTCGCATTATTATCATAGTCTGCAGGATTAATAAAGCGACCGGATTCTGAAAGGGAGGTTATTGTAGAAAAATTTGAACCACCATTCTCACTTAAATAATATTGATTGTAGACATAGGAGGTTATTTGATAATCAGAATTATCCTGATCAATAAAACAAAATGCTCCGTCACCTCCTGTAGCTTCTGAAGTGCTCACGATTCCTGATGCATTTTGAAATTGTTGCGTTCCATTGTCTTGCGAACCGGCTAAAAAGTAGAATTCCCCCTCAGTTGGATGCATGGCAACAGAATAAAACTGTGTTACGTTGTATCCTGTATTCCGATGACTAAATGTAGAGCCCCCGTCTTCTGTTACATGGATTCCGCCATCGTTTCCATAAACCATATATTGGGAATCATCGGGACGAAACGTCATAGCATGTTGATCGGCATGTACTTCAGGCAAGTTATAACCACCCCACCAATGAGAAACCATTGTCCATATAAAACCACCATCTGTTGATTTATGGAGATCAATTCCACCTGCATAAACAGTGTTTGCATCGGTGGGACTTACTGCCATAATTAAATCATACCAGGATTGACCTCTTGTAAAATGATTATTATTCTCATTGAGGGGCATTGCTAGAGATGTCCAATTTGCTCCGGCATCATCGGAGCGTAATATGGCTATAATATCATTACTGCCATCCCCGCCGGAGCCAAGGATATAAACTTTATTTGCCTCTGATGGTGCAACTGCAATTTCAATTCGCGTAATCGTCCCATCATCAGGAAAGCCATTAGACCCGTTATTTACCTTTGTCCAATTATCTCCATTATCTACACTTTTATAAAGACCATCAGAATAATGAATACCCAGAGATGCATAAAGAGTACCATCTGCGGCTATTTCAATATCGGCTGCCTTTGGATAATCGGTGCTGCCTGTTAAGACTTGTGTCCAGTTATTTCCTGCATCTGTAGATCTATACACGCCACCTGAAGAGCCCCACCATTCTTTCCCCCGGGTTGCTGCATACACAAATCCATTAGATCCTACGACAATTTTTTGGACATAACTGAAAGCATCATTGGCAAATGTGCTTGGTAAATGCTCCCATGAATTCCCACCATCCCATGTCTTAAAAATACCGGCACCTTGTACTGCATCCGAGTTATTCCAACCTTCTCCGGTCCCAACATAAAAAACGTCCGTATTGGAGGGGTCATACGCCATAGTTGTAATAGCAATATTCTCCCAAAATCCATTCACACTTATCCATGCAGGGGGGCTTGAAGTAATATCGTCTGTATACCATAATCCTCCGGAGACACTCCCTGCCCAGAACTTTTTATTGGTTGCATCATTTGGGTCAAACATTATTGCACGGGATCTGCCTCCAACATTATTTGGTCCATGTTCTGTCCAATTAGCTTCCCTGTCTACTGGCATGGTTGCTCTGAGCTCCTCCGCATATTCATAGGCTTCAAACAACCTTTCTTTCGGGACTGTTTTTGTTGCAGGGTCCATTGTCATAAGAAAATCATGTTCCCAAGCAAGGTCCGGTCTGTCTTTTTTCGGTAGTCGCTTTTTCCATTCAGCAGGCGTTAACTTTTCCCTTTGATTATAAGGATGATTTCGAAGGAAGTCTTCAAAATCTTCCCGTGTTTCACCGCCATCTAAGGTATTGTAAAGATTAGTTCTCAGTACAAATAAAAAACCGAGAATCAGGATACCGGACATTATCATTAATTTATTTTT
>DTUJ01000092.1 GCA_012964235.1 Fidelibacterota bacterium | reverse complement strand
TTGGCTTTGTATTTGATTTCCACTTTGGCAAAAAAACGGAAACAGAAAAAAGCATGGGAAACATTAGATAAAGAAGAAGAAAATCAAGGAGATACATCGTCACAACCTGATTTTATAGGGCAATTTTTTGGAGACTTGGTTTCAAAGGAAGAAAAACTCATTGTACCCGATGATGAATCTGAACCGGAAGAAGTTTATCCTGAAGAAGAAATCCCCATTGAAACTGAATCCATTCCCTCTGAAGTACAAGCTGATTTATCCCATCCATCTTTCGAAAAGTATGAACCCCATTTTGATGAGAGACATGTGGGAACAATCTCTCACTGGGATCTGCCTGAGAAAAAACCTGTCGGGGAATCTCTTGAAAGTATTTTAGTACAATTGAAAGGTAAAACGAATTTAAGGCGAGCTATTATTCTGAAAGAAATTTTGGAAAAACCTTTGGCATTGCGGGATCGATCTCATGGGCACATTTCCTGACTTGGAAGGAGTCTTCAGGCCAGCTCAGCGTATACTTTTTGTATCTGTGCTTTTAATTCTTTCTCAGTACCATAGTTTCTTAGCGTAAAATCTGCCAGATTTACTTTTTCTTCATCACTCCATTGTAGTTCAATTCTTCTTAGAACATCTTCCCTGGAAAGATTGCTATTTTCTAAAACCCTTGCCATTCGATGTTTCATGTTAGCTGTGATGACAATGGTATAATCCAGATGGTTATTGAGCCCTGATTCGAATATCAAGGCTCCATCTACAATGAAGACAGGGTATTTATTTTTTGCTGAAACCTTATCAAATGACTTATCAATTATCTGGAAAATATGGGGATGAATAATGGAGTTCAGGATGAATTGATGCTCTTCATCCTGAAAACTGACTCGAGCTAGTTTAGCGCGGTGGATTTTATTTTCTCCATTTAGAATGTCTGTTCCAAATTCCGTAATCAGTTCCTTCTGGATAATTTCGGAGGTATCCAGCAGTCGTTTTGCTTCCTTATCAGCATCGAAGATAAAAGCTCCCAAGTCCTTAAACAGTATACTGGCAGTGCTTTTACCAGTACCAATTCCTCCAGTGAGTCCGACCTTAAGCATAATTAAGTGAGTGACCTGATAATACGGTCGGTGATCTCAGAAATTTTACCAATTCCGTTTACTTCTGTCAATATTTGTTGTCTTCTGTAATAATCAATAAGAGGAGCTGTTTGATCCCGGTAGACCTGCTGTCTTTTTCGGATGACATCTGGAGAATCATCATCCCTCCCAGATTTTTGACCACGTAAAACAAGTCTTCTGATCAGTTCATCATTGTCAGCGGTAAGGTTTACAGCTCGATCCAACGATTGGTTCAAATCTTCTAAGATAGAATCCAGCCCCTGGGCTTGGGGCAGGGTCCGGGGAAACCCATCCAGGAGATATCCTTCCATACAGTCATCCTGGCGCAGGCGATTATTCATCTTTTCTAGGAGTAGATCGTCGGGGACAAGTTGTCCATCGTTCATGAATGCTTTTGCTTCCCTCCCCAATCTGGTATTGGTATTTATTTCTTCCCGGAGGATTTCACCAGTGGACAGATGTACTATTTTAAAATGGGTTGTTACCCTTTCCGCCTGAGTTCCTTTCCCAACTCCCGGGGGTCCCATAAAAACAAGTCGCATAGATTAATTCCGGTTAAATTAATATTCCTGCGATAGAAGCTGTCATCCAGGAAGCAAGCGCGCCCCCTAACATAGCTTTTAGTGCCAGGGCGGCAAGATCCTTTCGTCTTTCGGGTGCCATTCCTCCGATTCCTCCCAGCTGGATTCCGATTGATGCGAAATTCGCAAATCCGCACAATGCATAACTGGCAATAATCGCTGACCTGTCTGAAATTGCATGTTCTAATTTTAAGTCTCTCAAATCACTATAGGCAATTAATTCTGTTAAGGTTATCTTTTCACCCATCAGGACTCCCACCATTTGAGCTTCATCCCAGGAGATCCCCATGGCCCATGCCAGCGGTCGAAAAACAAAGCCGAGTATTCCTTGAAGAGATGTATCGGCAAATGTCAGAAGGTAATTAATCATTGCAACCAGCGCAACAAAAGCAACTAACATGGCTGCAACATTTGCAGCAAGTTTTAACCCCTCCGTTGCGCCCCGCCCCAGCGCTTCCATAGCGTTGGAGTCAGGTTTCTCGATTTTAATATTTAGATCCCCCGATGTTTCTGAAAGATCAGTTTCAGGATAAATAATTTTAGCTACTACCATCGCAGCAGGAGCTGACATCACCGATGCCGCCAACAGATGGCCCGCAATACCCGGGATGTCTTTTAACCAGATGACGTAGAGTGCTAAAATACCACCGGCGACTGTAGCGAAACCTCCTGTCATAACAGCCATGAGTTCCGATTGAGTCATGGTGCGGATAAAGGGGCGAATCAAAAGCGGAGCCTCCGTTTGGCCAACAAATATATTAGCTGCAACACTCAGGGTCTCTGACCCGCTGGTCCCCATGGTTTTTTGCATTATTCGAGCGATCCATTTTATAATGAACTGGATGACACCAAAGTGATATAATACAGTCATAAGACTGGAAAAAAAAATGATTGTGGGTAGCGCACGGAAAGCGAAGTTTACCATGGCCTCATGATAGCCGACCCCGGGGATAAGAGATTTGAAAAGAAAATCACTTCCTGCATCAGAAAAGCTGATTAACCTTGTAATCACTTTGTCAAAAAACCCGAACAAGGGTTTGCCAAAAGGGGTTTTAAGAATGAAAACACCAAAAAGGAATTGGAGACTGAGACCCCAGCCAACGATACGGTAATTTATTTGTTTCCTATTGTTGGAGAGGATAAAAGCCATTCCCAATAGCAGAAAAATTCCTATCAGTCCTTGAAGGTGCACTTTTTAATCCTTAGGCGGTTGAAAACAGTTGCGGCAGCGGGCTTCGTAGATATCGGTTTCCCCAACAACAATTTGT
>DTUJ01000091.1:2292-2965 GCA_012964235.1 Fidelibacterota bacterium | reverse complement strand
TGAAAAACGTGAGGGTTTGATTCGTCTCCATATTCGGGTTCAGGGTGCCCAATCAGGCGATGTTATATATGCCGCAAATCTCACAGGTCAATTAGAAGACAAAGTTAGGAAGGAATTCGTTTTTCAACTTGCTTCATTTCATTATTCATTCTTCCCTTATGAATACCCACTGCAACCAAAAAAACAAGTTAAAGTGTTAAAGGAAATAAGAGCTACGTCTTCGGGAAAAATTCGTTTGCTACCCCGGATTGGGTATGGTTTTCATAGCGAAGGTGGTGGTATGATTTTGGGTGGTTCAATCTGTTTTGGTGCTGATTCCTGGGGTAGTGTTAACGCAGATTTGATGTGGCTTACTGGCGATGATGATCTTTTTGCCCTTGCTGCTATGTTAGTTTATGAAAAACCATACAGACAATTCTTATTTCAGGGAGGTATTGGCTTTACCGTTGTTGAATGGAAGTCATTTGATTATAGTTCTAATTATAATTATGATGTCTCTAATGATGCTTCGGGTTTTGGTTTAAGATTAGGTGTTGGTTATAAGTTTCCCATTGGAAAACGATTTTATTTAAAACCTGCATACGAACTTAATTTTGGTTTTGAAGAAAAATCAGGTTTCAGTGGAATTAATTTAAATCTTGGTTTGCGATAGGAAACCACAAAACAAGTTAAC
>DTUJ01000091.1:0-2282 GCA_012964235.1 Fidelibacterota bacterium | reverse complement strand
CGCACTCCACCAGACTGCAAACCACTAACTGATAAAGCCTCCAAATTGATTCCTCTGGGTAAATTGAACTAAGGAGAGATGATTATGTAACAAAAATCGCTTTCTCACGTTGTTTTGTAATTTTTCCTATCTCCTGTGCTTTAATAGGAGAACGCTCATTAAACTTTTTGATAAATATCTTTGCTGAATCAGGAGAAAGAGAGATGAGAAGTCCACCGGAGGTCTGGGCATCGGCGCTTATTAATTGTTGAATCTTTGTAATCTGGTCATGAAAATATGTGAATGATGTAGCGAAGGATAGGTTCCGCTTGGTCCCTCCGGGGATAATGCCATCAGAAGCCAAATTATTAACTCCAGGGAGGAGAGGAAGATCGTCGTACTTAATTTCAGCTGATACTTTGCTGGCTTCACATATTTCGTTAAGATGTCCCAGCAATCCGAAGCCGCTTACATCTGTTGCTGTTTTCACACCTAGTTCAACCATTATTTTTGAGGCCAGGTCGTTCAAAGCTGACATGGATTCAACAGCAGTGCGGATTACATCATTTTTTACCACTCCTTTTTTAATTGCAGTAGCAATAATTCCTGTTCCTAACGGTTTCGTCAGCACCAGCACATCCCCTGGGGTTGCAGATTTATTTGTCACTATATTTTTTTCCTCAACCTCTCCCGTAACAACCAAACCATATTTCGGTTCTTTGTCATCTACGCTGTGTCCGCCTACAGTTGGTATCCCCGCTTCTTTTGCTTTGTCAGCGCCGCCCTGGAGAATAGTAGTGAGCATTTTTTTTGGAAGATCATTGATGGGAAATCCTACAATATTCAGTGCAAATATTGGTTTGGCGCCCATGGCGTAGATATCCGATAAACTGTTTGCCGCTGCGATTTGTCCAAATTGATAGGGATCATCCACAATCGGGGTAAAAAAATCCACGGTTTGCACCAGTAATTTCCCATCGTCCAGACGTACAACGGCGGCATCGTCGTGTTCTTTAAAATCGACGATTACCCGGTCATCCGAAACCAGTTGAAGCTTACCCAGAACCTGGGCCAGGTCCTCCGGACCGATTTTAGAGGCTCACCCTGAACCGTGGCTAAGAGTAGTTAAGCGAATATTATCTGTTTTTGGCATGGTTGAATTTTGAATTTAAACAGAATTGAAGAGTAATTCTGAGATAAATGGTAACACTTAAATATCTTGTACAAGTTCTTTGATATCCCTGATGGATTCGATGGACCTATCTGCCAGGAACTCCAGGTGGATTGATTTGAATATGGAGTATACCTGGACCAGGGAAATAAAATGAGAAAGGCTCAGGGGAAAATGTTGAGTTTTAAGGATAAGAAACTTCAATGGAAAACGCGGATCAGTATTCTTCAGATTATGCAGAGTTTCATAGGTTCCTTCCTGTTTGTTACGTGCGGTTTCAATATCCTTCAAGTGTATACTTTTGGAAATCTCCCAAGGTGCATTAGGGCTTGCAGCGGAACGGATAAAGTGCAAACCATCAATGATGCTTTGGATTAAATGTTGAGTATAGCTTCCATGGCTTAATGCGGAGTAAATATACTTGTCTATCGATTTTTTCATTTTTTCCGCGAAATGTTTCCAAAGTGTGAAATGAGAACGATAGAGAAAAAATCCAGAAGGAGTGGGGAAAGAATTTTTATCTGTAAAAAAAGATGTTGCTTCGTCAGAAAATCTTTGAAGGTTTTCTCTGATCTCTTTTGAGAAAAGAGAGATGTTCATTGAAGTTGGAGAATGGTCTGATTTCAGAAAATTTTCAGGGACATCCAATTCCTGTAGATCAAGGGTATACATTGTATGAAGCCCCTGGATTTTCAACTGAACAAACGCACCAAATTCACTGATCTTGATCAGGTTATTAAGAGCATTGTCAAACTGGGAAAGATTTGTTATGGATTTGATGTCAGCCTTAAGAGACAATTCCGAAAAAAAAGACAATTGTTGTGGGTTTGTTAATTCTGACATGATACCCTCTCCAAGGATATTATGAAAATAGGGTTAAAATGTTAATAAAAGAGAATTATTTTTCAGGAAATCAAGAATCTAAAGGAATAAAAAAATCTATATCCTTTGCACCTGTTTTTCAACCCTGCCTAAATTAAAACCTTTCTTATTAACCAAAGTGGGAGTTTAAAAGAAATTAGATGAATAAGAATTTCGATATGGATTATGGCAAATAAATCAAAGAGCAAAAAAGAGGTTGATAGAGTTGTTATCCGGTTCACGGGAGATTCCGGCGACGGGATGCAATTAA
>DTUJ01000090.1 GCA_012964235.1 Fidelibacterota bacterium | reverse complement strand
TCAAACCGTTTCCAGAGCGGATGATCGTATTGCTTCAAATATTCTTCATCCGGTTCCCAGCGGTGTTCTTCCGGGCTGGCACCTTCAATATAAATGGAATTATTATCTTTCATCCAGATTCCCTTTGTGCCTTGAACCCTGAAATTCAATGAATAAGGTCTTGGTGAATTCGTGTCATGGCTCAACATGATGGTCTGACCATTGGCACATTTGATGACTGTGGTCACGATATCACCCAGTTTGAATTTCACGTTGGCATTGGGATGATCTTCCCCGCCCTTTTCAACAATATACTTGTGGAGTCCTCGGCTTTGTGTCGCCGTGGAGGTAAGATGGACCATCCGGTTTCCGCGATTAATATCCAGCATTGTGCTTACGGGTCCAAGACCATGAGTCGGATATAAATCACCATTCCGATCAATGGAATGCTGTGTGCGCCACTTCGCTTCGGAATATCCACTTTTCCCAAATTCAACACCCCCGCCATACGGTTGTTTTCCATCATTAAATTTCACATGACGCAGGTCATGCTGGTAGCCTCCCTGGCAATGGAGTAACTCACCAAACAATCCCTGGCGCACCATATTGAGCACAGCCATTACATCTCTGCGATAACATACATTTTCCATAATCATGCAACGTCTCCCGGTCCGTTCGGATGTGTTTACCAGGTCCCAGCAATCTTTCACAGTAAGGGCAGCAGGGACTTCTGTGCCTACATGAATTCCGTGTTTCATAGCGGCGATGGCCATGGGATGGTGCCATTCCCAGGGGGTGGCGATGTACACACCATCCAGTTTTTCTCTGTCCACCATGTTTCGGAAATCCTCGTCCCCCTCTTTGTATACTCGTGGTTCCGGTTTGCCTGCTTCCTTCAAGATTTTGAGAGCACTTTCGATCATGCCATCATCAATATCACAGATCGCGGGGATGTCCACTTCAGGATATTTTGACGCCAGCCATAACACCCACTGACCTCGCATTCCCGTACCAATGAATCCCAGTTTAATACGTTCATTTATCACGGGAGATGAGAATAATGATTTTGGCATCAAGGCTGCAGCGACACCTGCAACAGCAGTAGTTTTTATAAACTCTCTTCTTTCCATTGTCTTACCCATGGACACTCCTTAGTTTTGAATAATTACAAACATTTTAGTTATTCACAGGGAATTTTAGGTTAATAATATTGAACTGACAAATTATTGAGGCTATAAATCTGGAAACAAAAAATAATCTCACTGATGGAATTTTTAGTTTCTTCACCCCATAAAATTACCAACCTACTCCTTTAGCAGAAACAAAAATCCTGTGTTCGGCTACTCTGAGAAGAGAAATTATTTTCCTAAAAACAGGGAACAAAGCAACTTCTCTTTTCCTGAACATGTATCTCAGTATAATTTTCAGGTATGACTCGTGTAGCACTTTACGTCCTTTCCTTTCTTATCCTCATAGGGACCATTCCCTGGTTTTTTTCTCAATTAAGTGCTTCATCAATCGGAGGATTTCCAGCATGGGCATTTTATTCCTTAACTGCAACAGCATGTTATGGATTAATTATAGCTCTGCTCTTAAAAAAATATTGGCATCTGTCCTCAGGGGAAAAGGAACCAAGAGAATAACATGGATACCCAACCATTGCTGAGCACCGGCGGGATGATATATATGGGTTTATACCTTTTTTCTCTCATAGGAATTGGCCTTGCGGGACGGTTTGCACGGAAAGAAAATACCATGGCGGACTTCTATCTAGCAGGAAGAGGTATGGGAGTTTTTGTTCTCTTTCTCACTCTGTATGCCACCCAGTACAGCGGCAACACACTCATCGGGTTTACCGGTAGGGCTTATCGGGAAGGATTTACGGCTCTGGTCACTGTTACATTCATGACCGTAATTATCGGAGCTTATCTTATTTTCGCTCCAAAACTGTATCGCCTTTCAAAGAAACATAAATATATCACTGTGGGGGATTTTATTCAACATCGATTTCAATCCACCACACTAACAGTCACCATAACCGTCATCGCTATAATAGCTTTGGGGAATTACATCCTTACAAATCTGAAAGCCATTGGGTTTATCATCGTAGCTGCTACAGGAGGACAGGTGAGTTTTGCCCAAGGCATCATTGTTCTTTCCCTCATTATGGTAATATATGAAACTTTGGGGGGAATGCGCAGCGTGGCCTGGACAGACATGATCCAAGGAGTACTTCTGCTGTTGGGAGTCTTCTTCATTTTCATTACCATTCAGTCCGAGTACGGCGGATTGGCTAAAGCGTCTGAGCAGATCAAAAATATCCGCCCCGACTTTTGGCAACCTCCCGACTGGGGAGAAAAACGGCTCTGGCTCAGTACCATCATCATTGTCTTTTTCGGCATTTCAGTTTACCCCCATGCCATTCAGCGCATCTATGCTGCTCGTGATGAGAGAACCTTGAGGCGATCCTTCCAGATAATGATCTTTATGCCCCTCGTAACTACTCTTTTCATGATAATCGTTGGCATAGTGGGTGCAGCACAAATCCCCGGACTCGATCGCCAGGGAAGCGAACAGATCACGCTCCTGCTACTGAACGACCTGGCTCAAAAGATCCCTGCCATATCGTGGCTGTTGGTTATTTTTCTTTCTGCAGCTGTTGCCGCCATTATGTCCACCGTGGACTCCGCCTTGCTGGCAATCTCCTCACTGGTGACACAAGATCTTTATGGAAAAGTTAAACCAGAATCATCCCAGTCCCATCTCACGGGGGTTGGAAAATTTGTTTCCTGGATTATTATGGCTGGAGTTGTATGGCTGGCGATTGCTCTGCCGCAAACCATCTGGAGATTATTTGAAATCAAGCTGGAGCTCCTGTGTCAGATCGCTCCTGCCATTTTCCTTGGTATACACCTGAAATCCCTGTCTGCCAAATCCATTCTCACAGGGATACTGCTGGGAACTGCGGTGGCGCTTTTCATCATGATCGGGA
>DTUJ01000089.1 GCA_012964235.1 Fidelibacterota bacterium | reverse complement strand
CACTTCAGTGGGTTTGGGGAATAATGATGACTTATACAGCCCTGCTTCAATCCTTGCTAAAACTAAGCTATTTATTTCTTTTTCATTCGCCTCTTTATTTAAGAAAAATAGCGGTTTTTTACTAAAAGAACTTGGTTTTAGTATCATCTCCCCGTCTTCAATCGAAAGTGTCGCTACTTCACCATTCAAAAACGGCAATAATAACTCCTCATTTCCATTCATGTCTTCATCGGTTGTCATAATCCCAGGCACAAAAAGTTTCTTTGCTCCATTGAGACTAAAAACATCCGAAAACATTTCCTGTAACGGGTTGCTGCCGTCCAGCATATCATACATACTTATCTTAATTAAATTGGCTTCCAATGTGAACAAGACAATTTTGTTTTTTTCTTTATGTTCAAAGGAGCCTATAAACACCTTACCATACCCATTGCCGACAACAGAAGACTCAAGCAGTCTAAAATCCGTTAACTGGATTTCCTTGCCTACCATGTTGAGGTTAAAAATTGCCCCTGTCCTCAGGGGGGTTGCAAAGGCCGCCCCTATTGTGGTAGTCATTTCATTATTATTTAATACTACAAAATTAGATGAACGAATTCGACCAATCGACAAATCATCCCCATAGAGTTCCATAGGTCGCGGTGAAAAGGTTTGTCCTTCCCATTTAAATAAAAGTAGCCACGGAGTATTATTATTTTTGTTTCTTACTTCAGTTCTTAATATTGCAACAATTTCCGGAACATTATCATTTTCTAGATCAACCATTTTAACACTTGATATGTGTCCCAGAACATCTTCTGTGGCTATAAATGACCATAGAAGGGTATGATTCCCATTCTTTTCTATTTCAACATAACGAATTTCCCCTCCGTCTTTCTCATCATAGAACAAAAGAAGCTCGCTGAGACTGTCTCCGTCTAAATCATATGTACCATCTACATAAAAGGGCATACCAGACAAAGAAATCACAAACAATAACCCAATAAAGGGATTTAGTTTTCTTCTCCTAATCAAGAATATATATCTTTAGATCGAATTACGACGAACAAATTAGTTTGGTAAGGGTGTAATAGAAGGGGGAAAGGTTGATTTTTATTCAATTTTGATGTACTCCTCATTTTATGAAATATAGTTTATCAATCTTACATAAAACAAGGAAAAGCCCCTGTTTTTTCCTAAAGATCGTTGGTATATTCGCCAGCCGATTGATTTGAAAATACTAAAAAATGATAAAAATAAAGTCCAAAAAACTCCTATCCCTTCTTAGTGCTGCGATTGTCATAATCATTCTTGTAGCTCCTTTTTCCCGCAATCTCTACTCACAGGGAAAAGACTCCTACAAAATTATTAAGTCAAAAATGCAGGTCTTAAACCAAATACTTCAGTTTATTAACCAATACTATTTTGACACAATAGATTTAGATAAACTAATGGAAGGTGCTTTTAAGGGAATGATGAAAGAATTAGACCCTCACTCGATTTACATCCCGGCCAAGAAACTAGAAGATATTGATGAAAAATTTAAGGGTACATTTCAAGGAATTGGTATCGAATTTGATATTCTTGGTGGCTATATTACTGTTATTTCGCCTGTTGCTGATAGTCCATCCGAACGCGCAGGCCTTCTCCCCGGAGATCAAATAATTGCTATTAATGGTAAAGATGCATATAATATAACAAAAGATCAGGTTTTTAAAGATCTCCGCGGAAAGAAAGGAACGTCTGTAAATATAACTGTCCGTCGTATTGGGCTTGACAATCCTTTTGAGGTAACTATCATTCGAGACAATATTCCTATTTACAGCGTCCGAGCATCAATAATGTATGATGATTCTACTGGTTATATCTGGTTAACACGATTTTCTGCAACAACGGCAACAGAAGTAAAAAAATCTATTGAAAAATTGAAAAAACAAGGCATGACCAGGCTTCTTTTCGACTTGCGAAATAATAGTGGTGGATATCTTAAACAAGCAGCCGAAATTGCCGACTTATTTATTACTCAGAAAGACACACTTGTTTTTACAAAAGGAAAACGTAAAGATACAGAACAGGTCTTCATCGCACATCCTCATATAGGTGATGGAAATATTCCGTTGATTGTCCTGGTCAACCGGGGCTCCGCTAGCGCAAGCGAAATTGTTTCTGGGGCTATACAAGATATTGATCGAGGACTCATCGCAGGAGAAACAACATTTGGCAAGGGCCTTGTCCAAAAACAACTTCCATTAAAGGACGGGTCAGCTATTCGTATAACCATTGCACGGTACTTTACACCAAGTGGACGACTAATTCAGCGACCATATGAAAATGGTGGGGATAATCAATATTATCTCAAACTGTATGAAAAAGACCGTGAGAAAAAAATTGATTCTTTGAAGGCATTACGCCCTAAATATCTTACCCGCTCTGGAAGAGTCGTTTACGGGGGAGGAGGAATCACGCCTGATATATACATACCAAGGGATACACTTATCGAAAACGAAACGTATAAGCTTCTTTCAAACTCTAAACGTCCCTTATTTAACTGGGCTTCCATTTATTTAAGTAATAATGAGATGAAAAACAAGACATCTGAAAACATTAATAATTTTACAAAATTTCGAGATCATTGGTCTTTGTCAGAACACGAATTCCAGGGTTTTCTGCTCTATTTAAAACAAGAGGATATTCAATATGACTCAACAGCAATATATAACAATAAAAATTATATCATGAACCACTTGAAAGCAGAGTGTGCAGGAATTCTCTGGGGAAACAACGAAACCTGGGGAATCCGCAGAAGAACGGACAACCAAATAATAGAAGCATTAAAATATTTTGAAGAAGCTTCTTGTTTCATTAATGATAACCCTTAAATTCTCATAATTTCTATAGAAAAATAAAATAATCTATTAATTCATTGGAGGAATAAATGGTTGAATATTTTGTAAATGGTGGCCCCTTTATGTGGCCTATTTTGATTACACTATTG
>DTUJ01000088.1 GCA_012964235.1 Fidelibacterota bacterium | reverse complement strand
CCCGGCAGGAGCCAGGCAGCAGCAGCCTGAATGTCATAGGCAATCAAAAGCTGTTCAGAGTTGTTCATTATTTCAATAGTACCTGAATTCTCAGCAACTTTCATGTTATCAGAAAACCGCACATCAAACGCACCTGCTGGTGGTTTCGGCGGCAGCTGATAGCTGAGCATTTCTTCTGCCGGAATGGGCACACCAAAGTAGAGATTGCTACCATTGAAACGGAGTTTATTGGCTTTTGCTGTACGGTCTGTAAATGAAGACCTTATTTTTGCAGCACCGCCACTTGCAATGGTGATGTCCCCGTCCGTACTTGCATAGATCCAGTATGCCTTCCCTGGTTCTATCGTCTCAGCAGTGACGTATACTCCCTGAAATCCGTAGATTGTCCCATCCACTATGATATTCTCCAAATCATTTATCCCGCCAATGGGAATCTCATCTGAAATACCTGAAATTAGATTCCACCCCTGTGAAATCTCTATAGTCAGTTCGGCGAAAGGTTCTCCTTGAATGACTGAACTCCCATCAGCATAGAAATTTAACCAGTATCCTGTACCGGGGACCAAGCCATCTTCACTAAAATATGTCCCATTAAAACCATAGAGTGAACCATTAACGGATTCAGGAAACAGATCCTGGGCATTCGTACTTTCAGCAATTAATGGTAACCCTACCATGTTCCATCCTGCTGTGTGTTCCAATGTTATTCCGGGAGTCATATTTGTAAATGTCAGTTTACTCAGATTGAATCCCTCGTCCAAACAATGGAGACTGAGTTCGTGTTCTCCTTCAGATATGTACATGTTAATATTAAGTGTTCCCCAGTTTTGCCAACCTCCTGTTGAAGGTACGTTCACCGTTGAAATAGGTTCTGAATCTAATCTTATCTGGAGTGTCCCCTGGCCCTGCCCGGCAACATGCATACTAACTTCATAGTCATCGGAATACAATGCAGATATGGTATATTTCAGCCATTCATCATTTGTGATCCATCCCACGTTATAATCAACTTCAGGATCGTTGCACTCCTCAATATCCACACCGTCATTCCGGTAAAACCAGCCTTGATTCCATGAAACCCAGTTTTCCTGAGATGTGGTTTCATATCCTTCATCAACATAGGCAGTTTCATTGCCGCCAAAATCGTAATCCACTGCCATGATCGTTCCCGGTAAGACATGATCAGAGAAAGGTTTATTCACGTACCCGAATTCATCATCCATCAATGAGCGAATTACACCTGGATGAAACATACAGTTATTCAATAAAAAACTGTCAGCCATTTCCATTAGACCGTTCACGGAGGTTGACATGTCAGGTTCCGGACCATTACCCTCCCAATAATCAAGGATCAACTGGTAATCCTGAGGAATAACTGTCTCAAGCGGTGATGTGGTGGATCTCATCTTTTTGTATGTCCACCAGCACCATCCAATGTTATTATTCTCTAAAGACTGAACGGCACTGTTGTACCAATGGTTTGAGTTCTCTCCAGATTCGCCCATCCAGAGAGGAACATTATACTGGTTCCTCATATTGAGATGGGACGCAATCTGATCCTGGTCGGATTCACTCCAGTACCAGTGAAAGCTATACACCATATTATTATCAAAAGGGGGGACCAACTGGTAAAAATCACTTCCATACCAGTTACCCTCGATAAAAATAATATGATTCGTATCATGTATTCTAACTGCATTTGTAATGTCTTCGTATACTTGCCTGATGACGCTGTTATCGCTGTAGGCAGGTTCATTCAGGAGGTCATATCCGCCGATCCATCTTTCTGTTGAATATCGTTGGGCTATGGTCCCCCAGATATCTGCGGTCCACTCTTGATAAATGTTATTTACCCAGAGCAAAGCTTCCCCGTTACTGTCACTAATATTATTTGGATTTTGCCCTCCGGGAGCACAATGCATATCCAGGATAAGATACATTTCATTGTTGCTGCACCACTCCAAAAGCTGGTCTATGATCTGAAACCCATCTTCATTATAGATTCCCTGACTTTCTGAGAGCAGTTTATAATGGAAGGGAAGGCGAACAGAGTTGAATCCCCATTCCGCCAGCATTGTGATATCTTCCTCTGTAACAAAATTATTTGTGTAGGCCTCGTAAAAATTATCAGCATTTTCTATCCCCACCAAATCTACGATCATATTCCTGATCTCAGAAGGAGATCCAAATCCCGGTATTTTCAGCATATAACCTTCCGGTACCAGCCATCCGCCCAGACCCATACCTTTCAAAAGAAAGTTTCCCTGGTCCGGGTCTAAAATGGAAGAACCGTACGCCATTAAATAATCAGAATTGGCACATGGACCGCATGATCCAAAGCAGACTGGATCCAATGTAATATCATTTTCTCCAACAGCTATGCCCCTGTCCGCATAATCAGGGTGATCATTGACGTCACATTCTGGAGGAACAATCTCCCTGTTTTCCCATCCCTCACCATTAAAGTATTGATAGAGATGATACCCTTGAGGAACACTGACAGTTGCCGAATAAATATTGTCTTCATCTTCATCAGTCATTTCTATAAATGAATCCGAATCCCAATCCACAAAACTGCCGTTAAGGAAGACCCCATCATTGACTGTCTCGTTTGACATATCAACCTGAAAGGTAACGTTAACCATCCGTTGATATACTCTTACATGATCGACCTCTAAACGCACCGGGAAAATGCTGTCATCTATGCCCTGCTGACCGCCCCAGGTACCACCTATCGCAATGTTTAACAGAAGATGAAAACGCTGGTCAAAGGGCCAGGTTGCATAGTTTCCCGCCTGGTCATTGGCATAAGTAAAATAATGTACATCATCCACGTACCACTTGAGATAATCTTCATTCCACTCTAGAGCATAGTCATGGAAACTTGAAGTTGCACCATTTATATATATTGTTCCCTCCGGGGGTGGTGACCCGTTCCACCAGTTATAGACCTCTGTATGAGCGGTTCCGTGGATCACGTTGGGAT
>DTUJ01000087.1 GCA_012964235.1 Fidelibacterota bacterium | reverse complement strand
TCAAGCGGCGGTGCTGCGAAAACAAGATCAGCATTTACAGACCGTACAGTAAAAGCAAATAAACTCAGTTTTAATGGCAATGACCTCTACTTTGGTGTATCCATACCAGAGGAAGAGATGCTCAGCTATCAGCTTCCACCAAAACCACCGGAAGGTGCATTTGATGTGCGGTTTGCTGACAATATGAAAGTTGCTGAGAATTCAGGTGTTATTGAAATAATAAATAACTCTGACCAGCTTGTGATTGCCTATGACATTAAGGATGATACTGACTGGATCCTGGCAGGTAATAAAGAGTACAGATTGTCAGGTTCCGGGGAAATAATTGTGAGTGGAGACATCACCGGATTTACCTTGAACAAAGTTCCGGAGATTCCATTTACATACTTTGTTTCACAGAACTATCCTAATCCATTCAATCCGGTAACTCGTTTGCAATTTGAAGTGGGCGACCAAATAAATGTAAAACTTGTCATTTATGATATGTTGGGTCGTATTGTACGTACATTTGAAGAGAAGGAATACACTCCGGGCAGATATACAATAAACTGGGATGGGAAAGACAATAGCGGAAATTATGTCAGTTCCGGCACCTACATTTACCGTATGAAAGCGGGAGATTTTGTAGGCCATAAAAAGATGACATTAATTCGATAAGAAAATACTGACATGTGGGGTGGAGATTATCTTCATCCCATATTTTTGAATGAAAAATACCAGTCACATTCTCATATTAATTGTGTTCATGACCTTGTCATGTTCCCTTTGGGAGTATGATGATCCGTCAAGTCCCCTGGAACAGAAAACTCCCGAAACATATTTGTCATTAATTGCCACGGATACTATTTTTGCTTATCAAGATACGGTTACTGGGGAATGGCACTATGATTTGGGAAATATCCCTGATACAACCCAGATATTGGACACATTAAAAAATGCATTTACGGATACGTTTACCAGCCGTCATGAGCTCCACTGGTGGGGAGAAGATGCTGACGGTGAAGTTGTGGGTTATCAATATCGATGGAATGTGGACACTGTCTGGTCTTTTACGATAGAGGAGTCTGGTATATTTTATGTTCCTATTCGCACCAGTTTTGATGTATTCCGTTTTGAAATAGCCGCATTAGATAATGATAGTTTATTCGACCCAACTCCTTCAAACGTAGTTTTTCCGGTAAAAAACTCACCGCCATCGGTTAGTTTTCGATATCTATCCAATCCGCAAATAGTAGACATTCAGGGAGATACTGCTTTTACTTTTCCTACCCGGACTTTCGTGTGGGATTTGGATGATCAGGATGGAGTCGAAACAATCACAAATATCTTTTACGCATTGGATGAAACCTGTGATACGTGCTGGATCCAGCTTGGTGCGGAATCCAGTGTAACGTTGAATGAAACTGAATTGGATGCTGGATTTCACACATTTTATCTAAAGGTGCAGGATATTGCAGGTGCAGAAAGTATTATTATTTCATTTCCGGATACATTGAACGAAGATGAACCTAATTATTGGAAGGTGATGCCTGTAGTTGGAAATGTTTTGTTAATAGATGATTTTCCTTTAGACGGTTACAATAACTCACAATTGTGGTTCAGAACGGTTCTGGAATCAATTGTAGGCGGAGATAATTATTCTGTCTGGGAAATCGGGGATGAACTGCCCTTCTCATCGACCGATATCACTGCGAATTTAAATTATTTTAACCATGTTATCTGGTATGCTGCTTATAATAATACAGGAGCTGCAAGTGATACATATTTAGATGCCAGTTCAAATATATTGAATTATGTTATGGGCGGGGGAAATCTATTCCTTGATGCAATGGATTGGGATGATGATTCTACATTTGCATTTTTTCCAATTGACTCTTCATTTACTATTAATACAAATGGCCGTTTGATGATGGGCAGAACATTGCATTCTCAAGTTGATTCGACATTGGATTTGGAGCTTTCCAGGTTGATCGCGATTCGTGTGAAAAGTTTTATCCCTGCGACTGAGGACTCTACGTCATTCCCACATTTCGAATCCGAGGATTTATACCATCTTCAGGAACCTGAATCCGGCTTAGATACCTGGACAGGAACACCAAATGTGTGCAGTATGGGAAAGTTTGTCATTTCACCTTCACAAGAATCCGGGAAAATTATTCTCATGTCAATCCCTCTCCATAATGGGTATGATCCAACTTTGGAAGGAAACGGATCAGCCGGGGAATTTATCGAATATCTGTTGAACGAGGTATTTGTAGAATGAAAAAATGGTTGATCATTGCATTTCTTCCAGTTGTGTTGGTAGCACAAGAGAAAGGAAGAATTACTGGTACTGTAATTGACGGAAAAACCAAAGAGCCTCTTGTTGGTGTCAACGTTATGGTTAAAGGAACGTACTACGGGGCTGCAACAGGACTGGATGGCCACTATTTCATAGAAAATGTGAATAAGGGCACCTATGGTATTGAAGCATCCATCATTGGATATAAAGTTGTCCTGCAAACAGGGATCAAGGTAGAATACGGTCAGAAGACAACTGTGAATTTTCCGATGGAAGAAACTGTGTTAACATTAGGAGAAGAAGTGGTTGTGCTGGGTGCCAAACCGCTGTTTGATGTAGATGAAACTGCATCTGTTGTACGTATGACCAGTGATGATATCGCCAATAAAACTGTGAACAGCGTAGAAGACATCCTTGCAGAACAGGTGGGTGTAACCAAGCAGGATAACGAAATCCACATCCGCGGCGGGCGAATTGATGAAAGTCTTTTTATTGTGGATGGGATGTCTGTAAAAGATCCGTTATCCGGATATTCAGGGAATTTATATATTTCTGCAGAAGCTGTTCAGAATTTGGAAATTGTAACAGGCGGGTACAATGCTGAATATGGCCAGGCAATGTCCGGAGTGGTTAATATAAAGTTAAAGGAGGGGAGAGATAATTTTGAAGGCGCAGTGAAATTCACTAGCGACAACTGGGGTCTTTCCGGTGAAAATATCCAACATTACAAGACTGATCGCTTTGAATTCAATCTTGGTGGTCCT
>DTUJ01000086.1 GCA_012964235.1 Fidelibacterota bacterium | reverse complement strand
GGTGAAGAAGTAGAGCCAGATCCTGATCCAATTATCCGTTTGGATGTGTCTGACTGTACAGTCCATGTGCTCACAAGCCTTGCGTTTACACAAAGCACATCCTGGAATGAAGCCCGTAAAAATATGATAACGATTCATTACAAAGATCATAAACCCTCTTATAAAACTCGCTGGCATTATACTTCTGATCGTATTCAGGAAAACCCCTATACCGTTACTATAACCGAAGAATTGTTAGAAAAAGATCATCTGGAAAAAATTGATATAACATTGAATCGCAAGGAAGACGGCAGTGAATTTTTAGACCTGGACTGGGCAAAAAATACCACTGTCTATTTTATTCCACATGAGAAAATTAATAGAGAGTTGTTATCAAAATTTCCTGATGTTTGCGGTGTGGCATTTGTAAAAAAAGCATATTTTAAAATGGGAATAGTGGTAGCCCATGAAGGTATGGTGATTGATCAGAAAAATCTCATTCATGCATCTTCAGAATACGGTGAAACGGTCAATATAGATTTTATGGAATACTTTTTCAGGCAGGAGGGACCGTTGTTTGATGGTGTAATGATTTACAGGTTTGTTGCATTGACTCACTAATGCCTTAAGTATTTCCAACGTAAAGAATCCCATTGGTTTCTTATAATAGAAAAAAAGATAAAAACACATAGGCATTCGCCATGACTCTAAAATGGTACATCCTGATCTTTATCACTTGTTTCAGTGCTATTCTTGGGAAAAATCTAAGTAAACTAGAGCAAAAATCAACAAATAAAATACCTGATAAGGTTATCAATGGATTCAAATATTCTGCGACAGATAGAATGAATCAGTTCATTTTTACTACTTCTGTTTTAGCTGCGATCGGAGGATACCAATATGATCAAAAAGTAAAAGAGTATTCTGAAAGAGAGGGACTTCTGTCAGGTGATTTAGCCAGGGCAGGAGATTTATATGGAGGAGCATTAGGTCATTGGATTTTATGGACAACCATAGTAACTCATTCAAAATTAAAAGGTGAGTCCAAAAAAGAAGTTTGGGCAAAGCTGGAATTTTCAGCTTTAGCTCTCTTGAGCAATGCATTTGCTACTTATTTATTGAAATTTGGAGTGGGTCGGGAACGGCCAAATAATGGAGCCCTGTCATTTCCTTCTGGCCATACATCTCACAGTTTTACTATTGCTGCGGTCACAAATGAACTTTATGGATGGAAAGCTGGAACAGTTGCTTATCTCATGGCAACTTTGTCAGCAGTTAGTAGAATTCATGATAATAAACATTATGTTAGTGATGTTGTTTTCGGAGCAGGATTAGGTACAGTTATCGGAAGAGGGTTTTCCATTCAATACCATAAAAACAAAGAAACCCATGTGTATCTTTTTCCAACAAATAATGGCATATCACTTCATTTAATTTTTTAATTTTTCATCAATCTTTTTTAATGAACAAAATCAATTGACACCTGGTAAACTTTTTATATACATTTTAATATTAGAGAGTTAATTTGTGATTATTGTATAGGTCATCTTTATTCATGAGTCAGATAAAATTAGATCTTAAGAAAATGTCTGAAATTGTTTCGGCAGTTTTAACAGACGAAGCCAACGCATTATTGACAGCACGATCTCGCGTTAGGAAAAAAGTGGTGGAAGCAGCTGAGATCATCATTAACCATCCTGGAAAAGTTGTTATCTGCGGATTAGGAAAATCTGGTTTAATTGGTCAAAAGATTGTTGCCACGCTATGCAGTACGGGCACCCAGGCAGTATTTCTACATGCAGCGGAAGCACTCCATGGAGATCTTGGGATTTATCATCCTGGTGATCCTACAATCTTAATCTCTAAAAGCGGTGGTACGGAAGAACTCCTTAGATTAATACCCATCTTGAAAGAGTCCAATTCTCCCTTGATTGGTATTATCGGTAACCTGACAGCACCGTTATCCAGGAAACTTGATATTGTTCTCGATGCAACTGTTTCAAAAGAAGCTGATCCCTTGGGCATAGTCCCCACTTCCAGCACAACAGTAACAATGGCAATCGGTGATGCTCTTGCTTCTGTATTAATGACCGCCAGGGAGTTCAAACATGAAGACTTTGTCCGCTATCATCCCGGCGGGGAATTAGGAAAAAAGCTCCGTTTAGAAATCGAAGATATTATTCAACCTCTCCAGAATGTAGCAGTAGTGACTCCCACTCATAATGTACGTGAGGTAGTCATTCTTATGACTGATAAACCTCAGGGGGCAGCTCTTGTTTTATCAAAAACCAAGGAGATTGAAGGTATCATTACTGAAGGAGATATACGCCGTTGCCTGGCAACAAATGGAGATATTGATAGAATGAAAGCAAAAGAGTTAATGTCCGAAGATCCTGTCTCAATTCCTGTCCAGGCGCCCATTCAGGATGCCCTCACTCTCATGGAAGATCGGACCTCCCAGATTACCGTCCTGCCCATCACAAAAAAGGATGGGAAAACCTGCATCGGTTTATTACGACTCCACGATATTTACCAGACCAGGCTGTTTTAGATGCTTTCAGTATACCTGATGAATTGGTTTAATAGATTATTCACTATGCCAATATCATCGAAAATTATACTTACTGCTATCATATTTTTAATTGGTCTTAAGTTCGGAATGATTATTTTAATCTTTCTCCCTTTTATATTTTTCCCTTGGAAAAGAAGAAAATGAACTATAATGTTCTTCCTCTAAAAGGGAATATTTTTTTATTAAATCTTATAATGATTCGGACACAACATTAAACTGGAATTAAACCGTGACTTCAAGAAATTTGTAGTCATTACTCATAATTAAGTAAATTATCCCTTTCAACCGTTATTTTTAGCGATCAATAAAAAAAATCATTTTATCAAGGGCAAAAATATAATGGCAAAAAAAATATTTTTAATGATATTATCCTTAATTTGTAGCAATCATTTACTGCTTGGTTCAAACCAGTTTAACCTGAACAGCGCAGAAAATGGAAAAACAAAAATCCAGTTTACCCCTGGCGATATCCAGACTGAATCTATTGGAGAATATA
>DTUJ01000085.1 GCA_012964235.1 Fidelibacterota bacterium | reverse complement strand
CCTCCAAATTGATTCCTCTGGGTAAATTGAAATAGGGAGATAAAATGGGGAAGCCAACAAAAGCAATTTTGGTTTTTATCGGTCTTTTACTGGTATATTTATTATCCTGGCCGGTTGATGCTGAACCGGTTGTCTGGACCCCTCCTCCATCACCTGAAATGAAAGGGCAGTTTGAGCCAAACGATTATTTACAGGATGCGGAGATCCTGGGATTGAATGATGGAATTGGGCCGGAAGATATTGCAGTGGATGAAGCGGGAATTATGTATGCAGGCTACGAGGATGGCAGAATCATCAAATATGATGGGCATGGAAATAGCCTGGGTATATTTGTGAATACACAGGGACGGCCGTTGGGGATGGATTTTGACGGTGAAGGGAATTTGATCATTGCTGATGCCTATAAGGGATTGTTGCGTGCGGATCAGGACGGTAATCTGACCACTCTTACAACCGAAGCGGATGGTATTCCGTTTAAGTTTGCCGATGATGTGGATGTAGCTGCGGATGGCAAAATCTATTTTACTGATGCATCATACCGATATGGTGTGCATGATTATCGGCTGGACCTCATGGCCCACCAACCTTATGGTCGTCTGCTGGAATATGACCCTGATACAAAAACAACAACAACTTTATTATCAGATTTATATTTTGCCAATGGCGTTGCTGTAAGTCCCGGTGGTGAATTTGTTTTGGTTAATGAGACATCCGAATACCGGGTGCAGAAATTTTGGCTAAAGGGAGAAAAATCCGGCCAGCCGGAAATACTCATGGATAATCTACCCGGATTTCCCGATGGTATTTCCTCCGATGGAAAAGGTACTTACTGGATAGCCATGCCGGCTTTGAGAAAAGAGATCATTGATAATCTGTCCGGTAAACCCTTTGTGCGGAAAATTATTCTGCGCCTGCCGGAAGCTCTTCAGCCGGCGCCAGACAGGCATGGTTTTGTGCTGGGAATTGATGGCGCGGGGAGGGTGATTCATAATCTTCAGTATCCTTCTCCGGAATCATTTTCACCCATAACCAGTGTAGAAGAAAAAAACGGTGTTTTGTATCTGGGCAGCCTGACCTACCTGGGTTTTGCTCGAATCATTGCTCCTGAATAATATGTAAAGCAAATTGAAAAAAGAAAAGAATGAGAGTACCCTCCAAATTGATTCCTCTGGGTAAATTGAAGAAGCATATTGGGGTTTTTTGTTTCCCCGCATTTATCTTTACATTCCGCCGTCAATGCAACGAAAGGAAATAAGAATATGAAGAATATAAGAATAACCACATTATTGCTTGGATTCATGTTTGTCCTGCACGCAGGCTTTAGTGCAAAGGCCAATCTTAAAGATGAGATTCCAATCACCACCAATTCAGAGGAAGCTCGTAAACTTTTTTTGGAGGGTCGCGAGTTGCTCGATGATATCAGAAGTGATGAAGCACGCGAGCTTTTTCAAAAAGCAATTGATCAGGATCCTGATTTTGCTCAGGCGCATCTATCTCGAGCCTTCACATCCATCTCAAATGCCGATTTCCAAGAGCATTTTGACAAAGCTGTGGCTTTAGCTCCTAATGCATCCGAAGGGGAGCGCTTGATGATTGAGGCAGTGCGTGCAAATGTGGATAATAATCCGGTCAAGG
Organism: Fidelibacterota bacterium; assembly: GCA_012964235.1. Lineage (GTDB taxonomy): Bacteria > Fidelibacterota > Marinisomatia > Marinisomatales > UBA8229 > UBA8229. The sequence continues at coordinate 1,479 of DTUJ01000085.1, read as the reverse complement.
CAGCAGAACTATATGAGCAGCTTGTTGAAAAATTTCCGAACGATAAGCGCGCATATCAAGCTCTCGGGGGAATCTACAGCGATCAGGATAAGGACGATATTGCGATTGCACAGTATATAAAGGCAATTGAAATCGACAAGAATTTTGCATCAGCCTACAACTCGTTGGGTTATGCTTACATTCAAAAGAAAGAATTTGAGAAATCAGAGGAAGCATTCAAAAACTATATTCGTCTCATACCCGATAAGGCCAACCCGCACGATTCCATCGCGGATTTGTACACCATAATGGGCCGGCACGAAGACGCAATCGAGCACTTTAAGAAGGCTATGGAATTAAATCCAAAGTTTGTCATGTCCCAACGGAAGATCGGCACCAATCTGGTTTTTACGGGCAAGTACGATGAAGGCCGCGATGCTTACAGTAAAGCAATGGAAATGGAAAGCACCCCGAATGCCAAGGTAACGGGTATGAATGAGATTGCTGGCTCTTATATTTACGAGGGCAACTTCAAGAAAGCGTTGGCAGCATTTGACGAATCGATAAGAATGGCACAAAAAGCAGGCCTATCCTTAAGGGTCGCTGGAATTCATTCCCAAAAATGCTATGTCCATATCGAATCAGGCTACCTTGCCAAGGCTGAAGAGAGTCTGGCAGAGTGCAATAAAACTTTGAAGGCATCTGATATAAGACAGTCATTCAAAGAAAATTTTGCCAAAAATGCATTGGTTCAAGAAGCGCTTATCGCAGCTAAAAGGGGAGACTTCGAAACAGCGATGGCAAAGGCGGATGAGCATTTAGCTAAAATCCAATTGGACAACAACCCAAATGAGGTGGAAGATCATCATAATCTCATTGGGCTTATTCAATTTGAAAAAGGTGACCACTCTAAAGCCATTGAACATCTCAACAAGGGCGACCAGGAGGATCCTTACATCCTTTATCATATAGCGGTTTCAGAGTCAAGGGCCGGGGATAAAACAAGGGCAACTGAGCTGTTCAAAAAAGTAGCTGAAAGGAACGATAACAGTTTAGCTTATGCTTTTGTTCGGTCAAAAGCTATAGATGCGCAAAAAATGGCAGGAAAAAAGTAACTCACAAACAGCACCCCAACCCCTTCAACCCAATCACAAGCCTCAGATATGACCTGCCAGAGCAGGCACAGGTTATACTCACAGTATACGATTTAATGGGCAGGGAGGTAATACAGCTGACAAACACTATACAGGAAGCAGGCTTCAGGTCAGTAAAATGGAATGCAACTGACATGCATGGTAAACCTGTAAGTGCTGGAGTCTACCTCTACCAGATTCGTGCTGGAGAGTTTGTACAAACCAGGAAAATGGTGCTGTTGAAGTAACCCACTTCTTTGTAAAAAAGTGGGGATGGGGTAAATTGAAGGGATGAAGAGACTTTTTTTTTCGATATTAGCTTGGTCACGATATGGTCACGCTGTCCCGTAAATGCAGTTATTGTTAT
>DTUJ01000084.1 GCA_012964235.1 Fidelibacterota bacterium | reverse complement strand
TGGATCAAGTTGATGTCCGATTTGCGAACAAGGCCACTGTGTGCAAATATGCTGTTCCGGAAGGCTATCCGGACAGCCCCGTGAAAGGTGAACCCATTGATGTGTCTGGCATTTCTAATCCTGACGGATTGTTCTACGCTTCGGTTGATATTCAAAATGGACAATTGGTGGAAGCGGGTAGCCGAACCCTAGCTGTGGTGGGCATAGCCTGTTCTATTTCTGAAGCAGAAGCTGCTGCAGAAAAAGAGGTGTCGTCTTTTAAGGGTCCATTGTTTCACAGGACAGATATTGGGACGGATGAGGTTATCCGGAAACGTGTCGACCATATGAATTCATTACGATGATAAAATTAGGTGTTATCGGCTCAACAAATGGTACGGATTTGCAAGTTATTCTGGATGCCATTGGGTCGGGTAAATTAAATGCTGAAGTGTCGGTGGTGCTCTCCAATCAAAAAAATGCTTATATCCTTGAGCGGGCGAAGAATCATAATGTGCCGGTGGTGTTTACTTCCCATAAAGGAAAATATCGTAAAGAATTTGACGCTGAATTAACAGCCGTTCTTCAGAAACACGGTGTGAATCTGGTGCTGCTCATTGGTTTTATGCGAATCTTATCAGCTGAATTTTGTCGCAGGTGGCAAGACAGGCTGTTGAATGTGCATCCGTCCCTTCTGCCAAAATACGGCGGCGGGTTAGATACCAATGTTCATGAAGAAGTACTGAAAAACGGGGATACTGAAACGGGGTGTACGATCCATTTCGTTACGGATGAAGTAGACGGGGGGCCGATCTTAATTCAGAAAGAATGTAATGTGGAGGCTCATGACACTGTGGAAACACTGAAAACGAAAGTGCAAAAATTAGAAGGTGAAGCTTTCATAGAAGCAATACAATTAATAGAAAACAATTCTCATGTTAGATAATCCTACATTAAATCAAAACCCAATTAAAATTAATCGAGCTCTCATTTCCGTCTTTAACAAAACAAGCATCGTGGAGCTGGCCCAAACCTTACATGAACTGGGCATAGAAATTTTATCCACCGGTGGGACGGCCAAGACCTTACGCGACGCAAACATTCCTGTCACCGATTTGAGCGGTTATACCCAATTTCCGGAAATCATGGACGGCAGGGTGAAGACCATCAGCCCCCTGGTGGAAGGTGGAATTCTCGGCCTGCGGGACAAACACAGCAATGATGCTGAATCGAATCAAATTCAATGGATCGATCTGGTGGTCTGCAATCTATACCCATTTTCTGAAACCATTTCTCGGGAAGATTGTGACTTGGCACTGGCGCTGGAAAACGTGGATATTGGTGGAGCAACCATGATTCGCTCCGCAGCCAAGAACGTGGGTTGGGCTTGCGCTGTAGTAGACCCGGCTGACTATTCCACAATCATTGATGAATTAAAATCTAATGGTGAATTATCTTTTAAAACACGAAAACAACTCTCAACAAAGTCGTTCGGCCACACAGCGAAATATGACGCCATAATCCATAATTATTTAAAGGATGAAATACTGTCAGAAGATTTTTCAATCACATTTGAGAAACATTCTGAAATGCGGTATGGAGAAAACCCGCATCAGTCAGCTGCTTCCTATAAGGTCCCCGGCAATGAAGAACGAAACATTCTCAATGCAACAATCCACCAAGGTAAAAAACTTTCATACAATAACATTATAGATGCGGATGGGGCCTTAGCTTGTGTGCGTGAATTTGAACAGCCAGCTTGTGTTGTGGTAAAGCATTCCAACCCGTGTGGCGTGGCAATTGGTAAGAATTTGTTAGACGTTTATACACGTGCTTTTAATGCAGATTCAATTTCCGCCTTTGGCGGTATTGTCGCCTTTAATCGAGCCTGTACAAAAGATATAGCGGTTGCCATTAGCAAGGTGTTTGTAGAAATTGTGTTGGCACCATATTTTGAGCCAGATGCGTTAAGTATCTTTACAAAGAAAAAGGATCTCCGTATTTTGGAGGTTGGTGAGTTTGGGGAACGTCAACCCAAGCTAGAGGTTCGGAATATAGATGGCGGACTATTAGTTCAGGATGTAGATACCAAAATAATATCACGAGATGATTTAACCGTTGTAACAGACAAACAACCAACTGATGAAGAAATCGAAACAGCTTTGTTTATATGGAAAGTTCTGCGTCACGCAAAATCCAATGGTATACTTATAGGAAAAAGCAACACCTCTGTCGGTCTTGGTGCTGGACAGGTGAGTCGGGTGGATGCTGTCAATATGGCATTACGAAAGGGGGGGGAGAAGGTTAAGGGTGGTGTGCTGGCCTCTGATGCCTTTTTTCCGTTTAGAGATAGTATTGATGCCATCAGAAACACCGGTATTTCAACTGTAATTCAGCCTGGCGGATCTATTCGAGATCAAGAGGTTATTGATGCTTGCAATGAGTATGGGATCGCCATGGTTTTCACTGGCATTCGCTGTTTTAAGCATTAACCAGATGAATAATAATTTGTAATAATACCATCTACATTTAATTTTTCCAGCCAACGTTTTCCCGGACGACTGTCAATGGTCCACACATTCACGGCTTGTCCCCGTTTGTGGGCTTGTTTTACGAGTGCCCTGGTGATTATCCCTCCCTCCGGGTGAAGACAGTCCGGGTGAAAAAAATTAATTGCCCAAAGGTATTTTGTCGATGTAAACAAATATCCTGTAATAATATTCGGGGTAAATAGTTTCATTGCCCAAATAGCAACCGGATTAAATGTTGATATAATTGTTTTTTGAGTAATCTTTTTTGACTTTATCATCTTGGCAACCCTCACTGCAGTACCAATGCTCAACAAGTTGGTTGGTTTTATTTCAATGTTCACCAAAACATTTTGAGGAAGTTGTTTTAATACATCATACAGCATAGGTATTTCGCTGGTTTTCGTTGGGTGAGAATATATGCCTGTTTTCACCAATCTGGCTTTTTCATAGTTTGTTTCATCGAGAAACCCCTGTCCATTAGTTTCTCTTTCCAAATCAATATTATGTGAACACACAACTGCTTTGTCCTTGGTGCTACACACATCAACTTCAATAGCCTCGAAACCTATGTTAATCGCATTTTTGAATGATTCTAGCGTGTTTT
>DTUJ01000083.1 GCA_012964235.1 Fidelibacterota bacterium | reverse complement strand
TGAAAACCCATTTTACCGAATCCTTCGATATTAAACACTAATTCGATTAAATACGAACCGGCAAATACAATTCCAATGATGTGCCCAATCCCAGCTGCGATCGGAATAACTGAATTGCGGATTGCATGAAGCCAAACCACACGTTTTTCAGAAATTCCTTTTGCAAATGCTGTACGGATATAATCCTGTGAAAGTTGCTCAAGAAGACTATTTTTCATCAAAACCGTCAGGGTTGTAAAACTAGCGATTGACCAGGCAATAATTGGCAGGACTGCGTGGTGCAATTGATCAAGGATTTTTTCCAACAAGGAAAGTGTTTCCCATACTTCCATTTGAGATCGAAATCCGCCCAGAGGAAAAACATCCCAAAACGATCCACCGCCAAACAACACTAAAAATACACCACCCAATGCCCACCCTGGAATCGAGTAAGCCACAAAAATAATAACACTTGATACAAAATCAAATGGTGAACCGTGCTTGAGAGCTTTACGAATTCCGAGGGGAATACAAACAATGTAAGAAAGGAACATACCAGTTAGACCAAAGAATAGTGAAATTTTAAATCGCGGTTTCATTACTTCGATAACTGGTTGCAGATAAGTGTATGATTTGCCAAAATTTCCTGTCATAATTCCAGAATATTCAGTCTGGTAAATCACACCATGGATATCCCCGGCATTGTCAGTTTCTTCGATGTGTGCTTTCCATACAGAACTGATAGAATTGTTCTTATCGTAGACGGTCAAATCCTCGCCCTTTCTACGGATATCCACCCTGAGTATTTTTCCGGCTTTTTTTCCAACTCGTTTTTTGATTTCAAACTGATCTTCCCGAAATACGATATCTCTTTGTTTAATTTCTCGTTGCCAAACACCAAGCCACATCATGTATCGCTGCCAAATCGGTTTATCAAAACCATAGAAGCGTTTAAGCTCTTTCAGTGCTTTCTCCGGCAAGATCTGCGAGCCTCCACTCATTATATCCGAAACACTTCCAACCGATTCACCTTCTACTGCTGCACCCATTTGTAACCTTTGGATTTGCTTCTCAAGCGGTCCACCTGGCGCCATTTGAAGTATCGTAAATACCAAAATTGTCGATCCTAAAAAGGTTGGGACCATCAATAATAGCCTACGAAGAAAATAGGTTGTCATTTAGATTTCCAGCGATTTATTGATTTAATTTCAAATATTCCGGCCAAAATGTGATGTCAATATCAGTAACTGGAAGCGCTTCACCTATTTCTATTGCTTTGTTCAGGCGGGCTTCTTTTTCAGGGTCCACCCACCAATAAGAAAAGATTGACCGGTAATCACCGGTATATCGAGAAACCACATATTCCGGATGACCGAATTTATCCCACCAAAGCAAACGTTGATAATTTCGTGCAATGCCCCAAGCTGCGGGATGAATATTGGAATAAATTCCGTCAATCTCACGAATAATTTCAACTCTTTTTTGCTGATTAAATTCCACATCATAAAGTTCGAGCAAAGTATCAACGCGGGCATTTTTGAATCCTGAAATATTGTTATTATTTGATTGATCGGCTAATGAAGAGTGCAATGAAGTCTCTGGATTCGGGAAAACCAACCCTCCCCAGCTTTGCATATAAACCGTAAAATTTCTTTCCATCAAATTTTTCCAGTTTGTAGTGCCATCCACAAATTTTATTTTTATATTGATTCCATATTCTGCGAGCATCTGCTGCACTGGTGTAACCATGTAGGCAAGACCTTTACCAATCGAAAGATCAAATTCCAGTACTTTACCTGTCTCTTCATGATATAACCAGCCTACTTTGTTTCTGTCTTTGTATCCAGCATCACGAAGAAACTGCACAGCTTTTTGGGGGTTATATAGCACTTTTTCATTGTTTGGATTTTCATAAACCGAACCTGACCACAGCGAATGCATCATTGAATATTCGCTGTAATACATTTCACGATTCATTTTTTCCCGGTCATACAGATACGCAAATGCATAGCGCAAACGGCGGTCATCAAAGGGCCATTTTCTCATATTGAAAGCAAAACCGCTTGTGCCCGCTGGCTTTTCCGAAAATATTCTGTGTTTTTTTATCCAACCATTTTGGATCCCTTCAAAGTCACATTCTTCCACCCAAACCCTTGCTTTAGCAACCGTATAAAAATCTTGTTCCCCTTTTTTAAATTTTTCAAACTCGAGCGGTTGATTATCTTTCACAACGATAAATTTGATCTTATCAAAATTCGATGTATACTTGTTTGTGAGATCATCAGCGGCCCAGTAATCTGTACGGCGGGTAAGCGTGAACGATTCCTGATTGACAATATCATTATCATTAATAATATACGATCCTGATCCAGGTAACATTTTCCACTGATATTCTTCAAGATAATCAGTACCGTCCAAATCGTTTAAAATGTGGGAAGGTAAAATGGACATTCCACCAAAGTATAGAAGGTTTCGCCAATTAAGTTGTTCACACTTAACGCTTACGATATACTTACTTTCTGCCACAGGACGCTCAAATTTTCCATAAACTAATTGAGAAGAAGGCTCAAGGATCGTTTCGTCCATCAGCAGATCCCATGTTGCTACAACATCATCGGCGGTTACAGGCATGCCATCAGAGAACCGTGCTCTTGGATCGATACGGAACCAAAACTGCATTTTATCATCAGAAATTTTCCAATGTGTTGCTAACACAGGGATAAAATCTAGATTCAACGGATGAGTGGAAATCAACGATTCATAACAAAGTCCTTCAATCGTGGAATTCTCTACATAGTTTGAGTTCTGTCCTAAAGTGCGAAGTGTGGCTGGAAATCTGCTCGTGATGTGTCGCAGTGTCCCACCTTTTACAGCTCTTGGATCACCAAAAAAATATAAATCTTCTTCAGTGAAGTTATAGGTTATATAACCAAGATCTTTTGCTATTTCCTTAAAGCCATTTCCTCCTAATTCTTCTGGTACAGATGGATCTGCACTTCTATCAAGATTCTCTATTATAGTTTCTTGTTTTTTCATCTGTTCAGCATTGCTGAAGTTGAAAGAAAGTAATAGAAAATATATGGATGTAATGCACAGGATTTGATTTTTTATCATTTTTTTCCCCAATAATATGTTAATTCAATTTAACCCGATAATAAGAACCTTGAGTTT
>DTUJ01000082.1:312-3174 GCA_012964235.1 Fidelibacterota bacterium | reverse complement strand
TGGTAGTATCTTGTTCTCCCACATAATCTTCAACACACGATGGATATGGTGGACAGAGTTGGTTGTCATAAATATTGAAATTATCAGGGTTACTCCAATTCATATCTAAATTACAAATACTTGAAGGAATTTCTCCTGTTAGTTGATTATTAACTAAATTCAACCAAATTAAATTAATGAGGTTACCTATCTCAGGAGGTATTTCTCCTGTTAGTTGGTTATACTCTAAATGTAAAAAAGTTAAATTCACCAAATTATCAATCTCAGATGGAATTTCACCTGTAAGGTGGTTACCACCCAACTCCAAATCAGTTAAATTTGTTAGGTTACCAATTTCAGTAGGGATTTCTCCCATAAGTTGATTCCCACCCAAATCCAAAATAGTCAGATTCGTCAAATAACCAATCTCAAGTGGGATTGATCCATTGAGTTGGTTCCCACCCAAATCCAAATTGGTTAGATTCGTCAAATAATTAATCTCAGAAGGAATTTCTCCAATGAGTTGGTTCTCCTTTAAAATCAAAGATATTAAATTAGTGAGTTCACCAATTTCAGGTGGGATTTCTCCTGTGAGTCCACTACTTGATAAATTTAATTCCGTAGTCTCCTCAATGTTATAACACTCATCCCATAATTCAACTTCACCTTCTTCACAATCTCCCCACACCCAACTAAGTGAAAGAATAACAAAGATAATATATGATTTAATGAATTGTGTCATCTCTTCAATTTACCCAGAGGAATCAATTTGGAGGGTTAATCTTAATATCCATTCACCTTTAGCCAATTTTGACAATCTTCGTTGCCTAACTGTGCAGCTTTCTTAGTATATTTTATCGACAAATCCAAATTGTCAAGTTCATAATAGTATTGTCCTAAGTTTTGATAAGCCCCATCGTTGTAAGGATTAACTTTGATAGTTTTTAGGAGTAACTTTAGTTCTTTTTCTTTATTTCCCAAATGGTTATAAATTAATGACAAATTATAATATGCTTTATCTCTCGATGGATCTCTTATTGTCACTTCATTGAAGACAGCCATCGCTTCAAGGTATTTACCACCAGTAGCAAACAACCCTCCAATATTCAGTAATTCATCAATATCTTCAGTGTTTTTAATTAGTTCACACATCACAAAGGTATCTGGAGATTGGTCAATGAGAAATTGAAAATTATTATTTGTTGAAATCAGTTCCTTTACTTTACCTAAGTCATTACACGCATCACTGGTACTCAGTCCTAATTGAAATTGTGTCATTGCCCTCTGATATAGTGCAAGTTCATAGTCAGGATAGAAATTAATAGCTCTATTATAGTCTAATAAGGCTTTATTAAAGTCTCCAATCAAACCATAAGAATCACCTCGAATAAAATAAGCAGGTGAAAGTGTCGAATCTATATCTATTGCTTCCGTAGCATAATTGATTGCTTTTTCATATTCCATATCAAAATAATGTTTTTTAGCTTTTTCAAGCCATTCCTCTTCTATTTTTTGGTCAATCAATTCCTCCTTCTTGTAAGTTCCTTCATTCATCTTATTACCATTCTCATTCCATTCAGTCCATTTTCCATTTTCTTTCCTCCCATTTTCTCCAAGTGATAATGTTGAAGCAGTGAGAGCTACAATAATAATGCTGCACGTCATATTTTTTCTCATTATAAAGATCCTTTTTACTTTTATATGCTTTGAAATGGAAACAAAATCATTGAAACCTAAAAAGCAAAATAAATAAATGGTTGCATATCTGAGGATAACACTTGATACAGGAAGAATGAAATAATAAAGGCAACGGTTACTTGTACAAGATAAGGTGATCTGATAAATGCGTTCTTATAATAATTTTTCCAAGTGGTAGGCAACCAATGGATAATATACCCTATTAGCATTGTTAAAAACACCCATTTATAACCGATCAGTACATCGAAACCTACACCAAAGGATAGGTTAGCTATTTGACTAAACACTTGGCTTGCAATATCAAAATCTGTTGAACGGAACCAGATACGTGTAAATGTTATGAAGTTGAATGTGAGGAAGATGCCAATGAACCTGTTATACCATCTATTTTTATCCGACCAAGGTGAAACCTTTAAGACCACCCCAAACAACAAAGTTCCAACTAGCACCATGCCAAAGGCCCCCAATCAGCATGGTCATCATTAGATTAATGTTTGTGCTAACCCAATTATTAAAAGTTGGTATAATTCTACCAACAACGTATACAGTAATTATTCCGGATAGTATGGCAATTGGCACCCAAATAGTTGCTGATAACACCGAGATAATAAAAACTATTATAAATAAGCTGATATAGCTAAAACCCGAACCTGATTTATTGCCACCCATTGGAATGTAAAGGTAATCTTTTAGCCAGCTTGATAGAGATATATGCCAGCGTTTCCAGAAATCACCAGTGTTTGTAGCTTTATAGGGCGAATTAAAGTTTTTGGGTAGCTGAAACCCCATTAACAATGCCAAACCAATTGCTATATCTGTATAACCAGAGAAATCAGCATATACCTGCAAAGAGTAACCATATAAAGCCATCAGATTTTCGAAACCTGTATAGATTAATGGGTTTGAAAAAACCCGATCAATAAAGTTAACAGCAATGTAATCTGCCAAAAACAGCTTTTTTATCAATCCATTTAAAATCATAAAAACAGCGGTACCAAATTGTATTTTCGTTAAGGTGTATTTTTTATAAAGCTGAGGTATAAAAGTCGCTGCTCGTACAATAGGGCCGGATACAAGCTGCGGAAAAAAGGAAACATAAAAACCAAAATCAAGGATATTACGGACAGGTTTAACCAACCCACGATACACATCTACTGAATAGCTTATGGTTTGAAAAGTGAAAAA
>DTUJ01000082.1:0-302 GCA_012964235.1 Fidelibacterota bacterium | reverse complement strand
GTCCGTAATATCCTTGATTTTGGTTTTTATGTTTCCTTTTTTCCGCAGTAAGATTTTATCTACTCTAAAATGCGAATCAAGGAAAGAATTTGTCCAATAGGCAAAATGATTAATTGGGGCATAGTCTGTGCCCAACAAGGTGTTAAAAACATCGGTAAAAAAGTAGGCATATTTAAAATATACCAGAATAAATAGGTTGATAAAAATACTTAAAGAAAGCCACAGCTTTTTACCCAAAATAGCTTTCGTTGCTTGGATCCGGCCCTATTGTACGAGCAGCGACTTTTATACCTCAGCTTTAT